>NZ_PDZH01000116.1 GCF_002735695.1 Chitinimonas sp. BJB300 | reverse complement strand
CTACCATCGCCGACAAGCCCGTTGCTGTCGCCGCGCCAAACGTGCTCAGCAAATAGTCGGTGTACAAATCGAGTTCTTTGTTCTTCATGGCGACAGGTTATCGTATGCACTGCGTAACATCAGTTAATCAGTGTGATCGGTTTGCGAACTTGGTGAGCTGGCGTTGGAAGCAAAGAATGCGAGGAGACACCGTGGCAGCCAATCGATTCGTCCGGGGAATGGACCTTCGACGAAGCCGACATGGCCACCACGATCTGGTTGTAGCAACGTGACAGTGGAACTCACTTCAGCGGTGTTTGGTAAAGCACTGGCAGGAAGAAATGGGTCGTTTCGCGCGTTGAGGACTAGCGTAGGAATGCATATTTTCTTCAGTTGGGGTTTAGCGCTGGCTTGCGTCCAGTAGTCATCAACCCCCTTAAAACCATGTAATGGTGCGGTGACTTTGGCATCAAACTGCTTAAAGGTTGTTGCTGCAATGACCTCGGCGGGGGACAGTTTGAGAAAAGCCAGTTCGGCTTCGAAAGTGGAGAGCTGAACTAAGGTTTTCCGCCGTAAGGAGCGCATGAATTCCCGCGTGTAGATGGCTTTGTTCAAGCCACTGTCCAGGACTTTGCCTGCGGCGACCAAATCGAGAGGGGCAGAAATAATAGCCGCACTCTGGAGGATATTGTCGGCAGCTTGTCCTTGTTCTCCCAGCCATTTTGCCAATGCGTTGCCACCGAGGGAGACGCCTGCAGCGTAGATGACGCCATTGTGGCTGTCGCGGAAGCGTTTCAGTATCCAGTCGATTTCGTTGGAATCCCCAGCGTGGTAGGTGCGTGGCTTACGGTTTGGGTGGCCACCACAGCCCCTAAAATGAGCAACGGCGGCAAACCATTTGCGATCGGCTGCCGCGTGCATGATCGCGCTGGCGTAGTGGCTGGCGGAGCTGCCTTCGAGCCCATGAAAATGGACCAGCAAGGGGGCATCTGCGGCTGCAGGTGCCGCCAGCCAGTCGATGGCAATCTCATCGCCATCGGGTGCGTTCCATATCTCCCGTCGGTATGCTGGCGGAGGCCGTTTTAGCGCCAAAGCAGGGTATACCGTATCGCTGTGCGGGCCGAATAACCAGGATGGGGGGCGGTAAGGGGGGAGTAGGGGAGGCATGTTTGAATTCTAGTCCTAGCTGGCATGGGTTTCCCCGCTATTGGCGTGAACGGCAAGCAACGGCGTGTTTTCCATAGACGATAGGTTTTAATATGATTGATGACCCCAATTCGAGATGATTCATCTCTTTGATAAGCTGGGCATCTGTGCTTGCGCTAGGTATCCTTGCGTATCTGATGTGATGTATTTGGACAGAGGTTGGTAGATGACCCTATTGGTGACCGGCGGTGCCGGATTTATTGGTGGTAATTTTGTGCTCGATTGGTTGGCCCAGTCGGATGAAATAGTCGTGAATCTGGATAAGCTGACTTATGCCGGAAATTTGGATAGCTTGAAAAGCCTGCAAAGTGATGCGCGGCATATTTTTGTGCAGGGCGATATTGGCGACCGCGAATTGCTTGCTGAGTTATTGGTCAAGCATCAGCCGCGGGCGGTTATCAATTTTGCGGCGGAATCCCATGTGGATCGTTCGATTCATGGGCCGGGTGATTTCATTCAGACCAATGTGGTTGGCACGTTCAATTTACTGGAAGCAGTGCGTACTTATTGGACGACTTTGGCTGAAGAAGACAAGGCGGCCTTTCGTTTCCTGCATGTATCTACCGATGAGGTATACGGTACGCTGAGTGAGACTGAATCTCCTTTTGCGGAAACCCATCGTTATGAACCCAACAGCCCTTATTCGGCCAGTAAGGCAGCCAGCGACCATTTGGTGCGTGCTTGGCATCACACCTATGGCTTGCCTGTTATTACGACTAATTGCAGTAATAACTATGGCCCGTATCACTTCCCCGAGAAGCTGATTCCCTTGATATTGCTCAATGCAATGAAGGGTAAGTCGCTGCCAATTTATGGCGATGGTCAGCAGATTCGTGATTGGCTCTACGTTAAAGACCATTGCAGTGCTATTCGCAGGGTGCTGGATGCTGGTCGACTGGGTGAGACCTATAACGTGGGTGGTTGGAACGAGAAGGCGAACCTGGAAGTAGTGAAGACCATTTGTACCTTGCTTGATGAGTTACAGCCGCGTGCTGATGGCCAGTCTTATGCGAGCCAGATCACTTTTGTACAAGATCGCCCTGGCCACGATCGTCGCTATGCGATTGATGCCCGTAAGCTGGAAGTTGAGCTTGGCTGGAAACCGGCAGAGACCTTCGATAGCGGTATCCGTAAAACAGTGGCTTGGTATTTGGCTAATCAGGATTGGGTCGAAAATGTGACTAGCGGTGCGTATCGCGAGTGGATGTCGACGCAATACGGAGCCAAATCATGAATACCCGTAAAGGCATCATTTTGGCGGGTGGGTCGGGAACCAGGCTTTACCCCGCTACCATCGCAGTCAGCAAGCAGCTCCTGCCTATCTACGATAAGCCGATGATTTACTACCCGCTCAGTACGCTGATGCTGGCGGGTATCCGCGATATCCTGATTATTTCGACACCGCAAGATACGCCACGTTTTGAACAACTGTTGGGTGATGGCAAGCAATGGGGTTTGAACCTGCAGTATGCGGTTCAGCCTACCCCGGATGGCTTGGCCCAGGCGTTTATTATTGGTGAGCAATTCATTGGTAAGGACGATGTAGCGCTGGTATTGGGCGACAATATTTTCTATGGTCATGACTTTGCCCACCTACTACATGCGGCTGCGGTTAACCCCTCCGGCGCAAGTGTATTCGCTTATCGGGTGCATGACCCTGAGCGCTATGGCGTTGTGGCATTCGATACCGAGGGGCGGGCTGTCAGCATTGAAGAGAAACCGGCTAAACCGAAATCGAACTACGCTGTTACTGGCCTCTATTTTTACGATAACCGTGTGGTGGAAATCGCCAAGAATATCAAGCCGTCGACACGTGGTGAGCTGGAAATCACTGATGTGAATGCGGTCTACCTCAGTCGGGGTGAGCTGAATGTGCAGACAATGGGGCGGGGTTACGCTTGGCTTGATACGGGAACGCACGAGTCGATGTTGGAAGCGAGCCAGTTTATCCAGACTATCGAAAGCCGCCAGGGCCTCAAGGTGTGCTGTCCTGAAGAGATCGCCTATAGGCAGGGTTGGGTCGATGCCGCCCAGTTGGAGCAATTGGCACAGCCGTTGAAGAAGACTGGCTATGGCCAATATCTGCTTAATATCTGCAAAGAGCGTTGTCCGGAGTGACTGATCCCGGCGTTTTATCAAGTGGCCAGCATGCTTAAGTGATGCTGGCCATTTTTCATGGTGCTGTTTTGAAGGGCGGTTGTACTGCCGTAATTTACTTTGCCAGGGGTGACAATCAATAATATAATGAGAATTATTCTCATAAATTTCCTTGCCTGAGATGTCCGTTTACTACCCATGTTTGCGACCTTCATGCCTCCTCGCGGGGTTATTCCATTACTGATGGTTTGCGGTGTTCATGCGGTTGCATTGGGGGCACTGGCGTTAAGCGAGGGACGCGTTGAATTACCGCGTCTAGCTCAAGAAGCGATCAGCGTGATCGTGCTTTCTCCTCAACCCATGCCTGTATTAGTGCCCATCAGCGAGTCCCTGCCGGTGCCGCCAAAGCCAACGCCGCTAATTGCGCGTCGGATGCACTCCCCATTACCTCCTCAGCAGGCTGTGCTTCCTGCTGCTGATGCAGTCGACTCCCCTACTGCTGAAGCCCCCCTTCCTAAGCCTGTTGCGCCGGAAGTTGTAAAAGTAGTCTCCTCTTCGCCCATTGCCGTAGTGCCGCCACGTAGCGATGCATCGCACTTGAATAACCCAGCGCCGGCTTATCCAACGTTGTCCCGCAAGCTTGGTGAGCAGGGGAGGGTGCTGGTGTCGATCTATGTATTGGCGGATGGCTCGGTAGGCGAGATTCAATTGAAGGAATCGAGTGGTTTCCGACGGCTTGATGAGGTGGCGTTGCTGACAGTGAAGCAATGGAGGTTTGTACCTGCCAAGCAGGGAGACACAGCCATTGGATATTGGTATGTGCAGCCGATGAATTTCACCCTGGATGGGGTCTGAAGGTCGTAACAGGCATCTCTTGGAACCTGTCTCGGGTCATTTGTTATACCCGTAGGTTGTCTGAGCGAAGCAGTGCATCGCAATTAGGTGCATTAAAAATTTGTGGAGCAGTGCAGTGGAACAACATCATTTTAGCTTGGTGGGGATGTGGGCGCAGGGTGACGCGGTAACCCGTGGGGTTGCCATCGTTTTGCTGCTGATGTCGATTGCCTCCTGGTACGTGATTGTTACCCGGCTGATGTGCCAGATGCGCCAGCGTAGTATGGCGATCGTGGCGACGACTGAGTTTTGGCATGCCCAATCTTTTGGACAGGGGTTAAAGTTGTTGGAGGGCACGCGGGAAATGAATCCATTCCGCCATCTGGCTGAAGAAGGTTGGGATGCGGTGGCGCATCATCGCGAAAGCCAGGGCGACTTACATGGCCAGCTCACGCTTAGTGATTGGGTAACAAGCTGCCTGAAGCGGGCAATTGATGAGTCGGTAGAGCGCATGCAATCGGGTCTTTCTGTGCTGGCTTCCGTTGGTGCTACAGCGCCATTTGTCGGTCTGCTCGGCACCGTCTGGGGCATTTTCCATGCCTTGGTCAGCATTGGCTTTACCGGGCAAGCCAGCATCGATCAAGTAGCCGGCCCGGTGGGTGAATCCTTGGTAATGACGGCTTTTGGTCTGGTTGTCGCGATCCCGGCGGTATTGGGGTACAACACGCTGATGCGCGGCAACAATGCCATGCTTGGCCGGATCAACCGCTTTGCACATGACTTGCACGCCTATTTTGTTACCGGTGCCCCCGTGGTGCGGACTGAGGCAGGTGGCAAACCCGTGCTGACCACGGTGAAGACGACCAGGCAAGGGAGCTAGGGCATGGCTTTCGGGAGCGGGAATTTTGATAATCCGGCAGGCGGGGGGGTCATGAGCGAAATCAATATGACGCCGTTGGTGGATGTCATGTTGGTGCTGCTGATCATTTTTATCCTGACGGTACCGGTGATGACCCATTCGGTGAAGCTGGATTTACCAAGAGCTGTAAATAAGGCCAACGAAATCAAGCCCAAGACTGTCAACCTTGCCATTACACAAGATGGAACCTTGTACTGGAATGAAACGGCGCTCAGCGTAGAAGCATATGCCAGCCACTTGGCGGCGCTGGCCGTACAGCAGCCCCAGCCTGAATTGCACATCCGTGCCGACCGTAAGGTGGAGTATGAACATGTAGCCCGTGCAATGGCTGCTGCGCAGCGTGCAGGGGTGCATAAGCTGGGCTTTGTTACCGAGCCGGGACTATAGCAGTGCTGATTGCCCTCATTCTGGTGGCGGGCGTGGTGATAGGGGTAGCATGTCTGGCTGCTTCAATGCCGCCCTGCATGCGTTGTCGCCAACGTGGAAAATGTATTCAGCCTCAGTCGTGTCAATTCGTCCCTATGTCACGTCCCCGGCGGTTCTTTGTGATACACAAGGAGTAGATGCAATACGTTGAGATCCTGCCCCCGGTTTGTCCCTCCCCGCATCAATTCGCTTCACTCCCATACCCTTGTCGGCCGAATGTTTTCCTTGGTCTGATACCCGCGTCTACTCATCGTCCGTCCATGTTCCCGCCTTTATTTTTCCGTATTGAAGTTCGTCCATTTTTGGCTGGGCTGCATCGCTATCTGGGTTTATTGCTGGCAGGTTTTCTCTGCCTGGCTGGGCTTACGGGCACCCTGCTGGTTTTCCATCACGAGATTGATGCAGCACTCAACCCCAGTTGGTTCCGAGCGCCGCAGCGTAACCAGGTACGGCTGGACGCCGATGCCCTGGCCCAGGCGGTGTCGGTGCAGATGCCCGGCAGTCGGCTCGATCTGATTTATCTTGATGCCGCACCGGGGGAGTCGATTCGCATACGACTCAAGTCGCGAGACAAAATGGGCCAACCTGTGATGAGTGAGGCCTTTCTCGACCCCTATGATGGGCGCTTACTGGGTGTTCGACAGGAAGGGGTGCTGATCTGGGACCGGGTACATGTCATGCCGCTGGTGTTTCGCCTGCACCAGCAGTTACTTATTTCGCCACCCACGGGCAAATGGGTGACCGGCGCGGTAGCGCTGCTATGGTTGCTGCATAGCCTAACGGGTTTTTATCTCACACTGCCGCGTAACCGGCCATTTTGGTCGCGTTGGCGGCAGGTTTGGCGGGTCAAGCGTGGGGCGAGTCGAGCGCGCTTGGAGATGGACCTGCATCGTGCCGGTGGGTTGTGGTGTTGGGCATTGCTGGTGATGCTGGCTTTCAGTGCGGTGTATTTGAATTTGCGTAAGGAAGTATTTATCCCCGCTATTTCCTGGTTATCGACACCCACACCGCCAGTGATTGAACAAACCAGTCTCCAAATGACTTCATTCCAGCCACGTCTTAACTACACCCAGGCTATCGCAACGGGTCATGCTCAGTTGCCACGGTCTGAAATTCGCTATCGGCTGCGCTATGTGCAATATCTGCCCGAACGTGGCGCCTATCGGCTTGCATTTGAAGAAACCGAACACGACAAAGCCGCCAAGGCGGTTCGTTTTGAACAGTTGCTGATCGATGCGGACACCGGCGACGTGTTGGCCTCGCGTAGTTATGACCGTGGCACTTTTGCCGATCGCCTGATGGCTTGGCAGTTTCCCCTACATAGCGGCCAAGTGTTTGGTTGGCCGGGCCGTATCGTGATTGCGCTGAGCGGTCTGCTCATCACCTTGTTGTCTGCCACAGGGTTGCTGATCTGGCTGCGGAAGCGGCGCGTGGTCAGTCGTCGTCATCCCCTTCCGTTGTTGCGCAATTCGCGCTCGTTTTCTTGTTGAGTTTCACCATGACCTATCCAAATCGATATCTACTAAAGCCTTTATTGCTGGTCTTATGCACCGGCGGGGTATTTTCCGATGCACTGGCCAGCCCGACTGAGCATTTATCTACCATCAGCGTTATCGGCAGCCGGGAAAAAGCATTTACCGCCAATGCGGTGCAACTGGGAGCTTTCCGTGACCAGACTACGCTTGATACCCCCTCAACCGTCCAGGTGGTGACGCGAGAACTGCTTGATGCCCAAGGGGCCACGACCTTGTTTGATGCGCTGAAGAACACGGCTGGCGTCAACCGGGCGCAGATTGGCGGCGGCGTTTATGACAATTTGTCCATACGCGGCATAGGTGCGGAAAACCGCGCCAACTACCGCCTTAATGGCGCATTACCGGTGATCAATCTGATCGAGATGCCGCTGGAAAACAAAGCGCGTGTCGAAGCGCTCAAAGGGGTATCAGCCCTTTACTACGGCTTCGTGTCTCCTTCCGGCATCGTCAATATGGTTACCAACCGGGCGGGTAGTACCCCGCTGACGGTAGTGGAATTGCGCGCTGATCAGAAAGGCAGCCAGAACGTACATGGCGACTTGGCGCGCCGCTTTGGTGAGCGCCAACAGTTTGGCGCTCGCTTCAATCTCTCGGCCGGTAAAGTTGAATTGGGTGCGCCCGGTTACGAAGGGGAACGTCGTTTTGCCTCGGCTGCGCTGGATTGGCGAGCTACTGATGCTCTGACTTTCAAGCTCGACCTTGAACATATTCAAAAGGATGTTCCCGAACCGATGGCGATCGTCATTCCCACAGCCATCAATGGGCAGATGACGCTACCAAGCCCTCCCAACCCAGACTTGGCCTACACCAACCCCGATTGGCAACATACCGATGCCAGCGCCAGCCATGTACTTTTACGCAGCGATTTACGCATCAACGATCGTTGGGCCGCTACCTTGGAAGCGGGCAGAGCGGAGACGAAGCGCGAAAGAGTGTCCAGCCAATTCCAGAAATACGACTTGGCAACGGGCGAGGGGGAGATGCAGTCTTTCTTGCAGCATGGTCAGGCCTATAGCAACGACAATCTGCGGTTGGAACTGGCAGGCCTGATCGATACCGGCCCGATTAGTCATGAGTTGACACTCGGCTACACAACCAACAAGCGCTATCAGGCTGGCCCGATTGGCAGCAGTATGACTATGCGCCAGAACCTCTACACACCGCGTGCAGTCGATTGGCACAGTGTGACTGCACCGACGATGTTCAATCCTTCCACCATTAAGGATAAAGGCGGTTACCTGCTTGATCGCCTGCACCTGCCTGGCGACCTGCAAATCCTGGCCGGATTGCGTTATAGCGACTACGAGAATCGTGCCACCAATGGCGCTACTGGAAATGTCACAGCCTATTCGACCAACGATGTCAGCCCTTCGCTTGGACTGATATGGGCGGTGCAGCCCAAGCTCAGTTTGTACACAAGTTATATCGAGGGGCTGGAGGAGGGCGGCACAGCACCGGGTAGTGCTGCCAATGCCGGTGAGGTACTGAAGCCCGCCCTGAGTGAACAGATTGAGTTTGGCATAAAGGGTGTTTTTGCCGACTGGCAATTCGCAGCTGCCGTATTCAATATTATTCGCGCTCAGGCGTATCTCAATATGCAAAATGTCTATGCGCTTGATGGGAAAGCACGCTACCGAGGCTTGGAAGTCTCGATGGCAGGGCAGATATTGCCCCGTACTGCGGTCTACGCAACGGCAATGTTGTTGAATGCCGAGCAGCGTCAAGCTGCCGATGTCAATCAGATTGGTAAACGCCCGGAAAATACGCCTCAAAAGGCAGCCAGCTTATTTTTCGAACATAAACCGGCGATGGTGGCAGGGTTGGCAATCAACGCAGGTATTTATTACACAGGTAATCGTTCAGTTAATGCGCTGAACCAAGCATTTATTCCTGGCGTGATATTATTCAATGCCGGTGCCAGTTATCGGACCAAAATGATAGGCCGTGACACCACCTTCCGCTTGAATATAGAAAACCTGACCAACAAACGTTATTGGGCGGCAACTGGCAAAGGTACGCTTGGCGTAGGTGATTCGAGGTTGGTCAAACTGGCGATGAAGACCTTGTTTTAATTTGCCATTGCTTGTTTGCGATAGATCGATGAGCAGCCCGGAAAGTGCAATTGATTAATAGTGTGTTGCGTTTATTGCGGAGCAAGACACTGTTATTTTCTTATGCAATGAATGCGGGCGGGTATTTTACCCGTCCGTATATCTTATAAATGTGCCGATTTTATTTTCTCCGCTATGGGTATGGTAATACGCAATGCCCCATTTCTTGGTAATCCTGATTCTATCTACTGACTAGCAGCGCCTGCCTTGACCTGAATCATTGTGACAAGTCAGTATGCAAATGGGGATCGCTGCCTAATTTTAGCTATTCAGCCTTTTTGTTGTAAAAACCCATCATTTTCTCTTGCGGGCTTTCAATAAGGCAATGTACATGTACTCCTTATCTGGGTGTGTCTCATTCGGGGTGGGATGCTCTATGGCTCTGTTTTTAAATAATTAATTCTTGCTGGGTAGGCTCGGGCGCCCATTGTGTAAGCGGCAGGCAATACAAAACAAGGCGGTGGATTGCTTTTTGTTTCCTATTCTTAAGACCAAATTTATTCCTATCAGCCAAGACGACGGTGATCGGCCTTGACTGAGGCATATAACAATGAAGGTGGTCAACGGTATGGAACAGCAAATCGAAGGCAGTCGACGAGTGCTTGAGTTAGCCGGCAGGTATTGGAAAGGGCTGGGGAAGTGTTCGAAAGCGGTTCGATTTGGCGTAGGGCGCTTATTGCAAACTATACCGATAGTCGCGGCATTGTTATTGGGGCAGCAGGCAATGGCGGCACAGGTTTGTGCCGTCGGGGAAATGGCCCAAACGTTTAATTTTCCTGCGGGGAGTTGGGCGAATGGTAGCTTGGGGCCGATTCCTTATCCAGTAGTCACAGGCGGTAATACGACTAACTTTTCTGTAAGCGTGACGCCGAATGTTGCATTGAGAGTCGGCTACCCACAACAGTTCCAACAAGGCAGTATGCTTGATGCATTGAACGTGGGGAGCGAGGGAGGTGTGGCAGGACCAGGTGTGGCCATCGCTACATATAACTTTAGTTTTAACCGACCAGTTAATAAATTTAGTTTCGTTACAGGGGATATTGATTTTGCTCCGGGTTTTTGGCAGGACTTTTTTACCTTTAGAGCAAACAATGGGGGCACAGTTCTTCCGACAGCTTTGACACCCGTTGCGCCAGCAAACTTAAACATCAATTTAGGTGCAGGTACGGTAGAGGCGACCAACGCTATCGATACTTCTGTAATTTGCGGCCCAACTAGTACTAATTGTAATGTTACGATTGATTTTGCCCAGTCGGGTATTACCAGCGCTACAGCCGAATATTCAGAATCACCTGCATTAGCTGGGATTGCGTTTCAAGTTGTTGGGGTGAACCAATTCTCCTGGTGTTTGCCGCCCAGCACTGTCACCATCACCGCGGTAAGTAATGGCGGGATAGGGCCCTTTAATTACACTGGCGACAACGGCTACCCCGGCGAAACCCTCACCACCACCGTACCCGCCACTGGTGTCACTGGTGTCACCCAGACACTCACCACCTCTGGCACCGCCACTACGCTGACAGAAACGATTCCACCGGGTTACACCCTCACCAGCGTGAATTGTACCGGCCTGGGCGCAGGGGGCACTGCCACGCCGAATCTGGCGACCGGCGCGGTTACCTTGGATGCAGCGGCCACGTCGGCCGGTTCGGCTGTCGCTTGTACCTTCACCAATGCCAAGCTGCCCACCGTTACCGTGAGCACCATCAGCAACGGCGGTACCGGTGGGTTCCCCTATACCGGCACCAACGGGGTGGTGAACTTCACCAACACCACGGTCACTTCCGGGGTACCTGTTGTGGGTCCTGTGCAAACCCTCACCACCGCCGGCACCTCAACCGTGGTGACGGAAACCGTACCGCCTGGTTTTACCCTTACCGCGGCGACCTGTACCGGCCTGGGCGCAGGCGGTACCGCCACGCCGAATCTGGCGGCGGGAACGGTCACCCTGGATGCCTTGGCTGCAGCGGCAGGTTCAGCTATCGCCTGTACCTTCACCAATACCAAGTTGCCGACGGTCACCGTCAGCACCATCAGCAATGGCGGCACCGGTGGGTTCCCGTACACTGGCACCAATGGGGTGGTGAACTTCACCAATACCACGGTCACTTCCGGCGTACCTGTTGTGGGTCCCGTACAGACACTGACCACGGCTGGTACCTCCACGGTCGTCACCGAAACCATTCCGCCAGGCTTTACCCTCACCGCGGCAACCTGTACTGGTCTGGGCGCAGGCGGCACCGCCACGCCGAATCTGGTGACCGGCACTGTCACGCTGGATGCGCTGGCGACCACTGGCTCGCCCAATATCGCCTGTACCTTTACCCATAACAAACTGCCCACCCTCACGGTGAGCACCATCAGCAATGGCGGCACCGGGGGCTTTCCGTATACCGGCACCAACGGGGTGGTGAACTTCACCAATACCACGGTCACGTCCGGCACACCGGTTGTGGGCCCGGTACAAACCCTGACCACCGTCGGCACCTCGACCGTCGTCACCGAAACCATCCCCCCGGGCTTTATCCTGACCGGCGTGAGCTGTACCGGCCTGGGTGCGGGCGGCACCGCCACGCCGAACCTGGCAACGGGTACGATCACGCTGGATGCAGCCGCTACCACGGGTTCGCCGAATCTGGCCTGTACGTTTACCCACACCCGCCAGACGACGGTATCCGTGAATGTGGTCAGTAACGGCGGGATCGGCCCGTTCAGCTTCACCGGCACCAACGGGGTCACCAACCAGACCCTGACCACGGTCAACCCCGGCACCAATGTAGCGGGCCCCGTCCAGGCGGTGACCACGATAGGTGGTGTGACCACGATTACTGAAACCGTGCCGCCGGGCTTTATCCTGACCGCGATCAACTGTACGGGGCTGGGCGCAGGCGGCACAGCCACGCCGAATCTGGCAGCCGGCACGGTGAGTCTGGATGCTGCGGCCACCGCCAGCGGCGCAGCGGCGGTCTGTACCTTCGTCAATGTGCAGGCCGGTCCGCCGATCATGCGGGTCGCCAAGACCGGTCCGGCTAGCTTCACGGCCGGCAGCACAGGCACTTACAACGTCACGCTGAGCAATATCGGCGGCAGTGTCACTACCGGCCTCGTGGGCTTCACCGACACCTTGCCGGCCAACCTGACCTTCTCGGCGCAGACTG
>NZ_PDZH01000115.1 GCF_002735695.1 Chitinimonas sp. BJB300 | reverse complement strand
AAACCGGGCGATGTGCATCAATTGGAGGCAGATTGACCTCAACTGCTCCAACCGCCCGGTGCGGACCCGCATGCCGGGTGGTGTGGCAGGGGTCGGCCAGAACATCTGGTCGCCCCTATGCCGATTTGGCAGTTAAAAATTAAGGATGAGAAAAATAAGAATGGCTAACTATGTGATAGGTGATATTCAAGGGTGTTATGCCGAACTAATGTCTTTATTAAATAGTTTTTCATTTAATCCCACCGTTGATAAAGCTTATCTTGTAGGGGACTTGGTAAATCGGGGTCCAAATTCCCTTGAGGTTCTTCGCTGGGTTTATGCTAATCGAGAGTCTGTGCGGATGGTGTTGGGCAATCATGACTTACATTTCTTGGCCGTTGGGTATGGGTTGGTAAGGCAAAAGAAAGGGGATACTCTATCAGCACTATTAGCAGCACCGGATTGCAATTGCCTATTGAATTGGCTTCGTATACAGCCACTTGTGCGCCAAGTTGGGCAGTACATAATTGTCCATGCGGGTCTATTGCCGTTATGGACCATTGGCCAAGCGCTTACTTTTTCTAGTGAGGTTGGTTTTGTGTTGGCGGGGGAAGGATATTGTGAGTTCCTGAGCAAGCTGTATGGCAATCAACCTGCTAAGTGGAAGCCTGATTTAATGGGGGTAGACCGTTTACGCTTGATCGTAAACATTTGTACACGTATGCGTATGGTTGATTCTAACTGTCAGTTAGACTTAGGCTTCAAGGGTGAATTGAGTGATGCCCCTGCCAATTTGTATGCGTGGTTTGATATACCTAACAATAGAAATGATGGTTCTGTATTGGTCTTTGGACATTGGTCAGCCCTGGGACTTTTGCAAAGAGACGACATCATTGCACTGGATACTGGTTGTGTATGGGGTGGAGCATTAACAGCTATTCGGTTAGAAGATAAACAAGTGTTTCAAGTACCTTCTAGCTTAGCCCCACAGTTTGAGGGTCTTGGCGCACATTTAAACTAAGGTGATTGGTAATTAGCAGCCGTGCTTGGTTGGCAATGTCTTTGCGACTGGATTGATTTGAAGCAATAAGTGGAAAGTAATGAAGTCTTACTTCTAGTAAGGGTTGGTTTACCAGCTGCATTATGGAGGCAAGTAGGCTCATTTCCCCGATATAAGCGGCAGCTGTACTGCGCTGCCCATATTGATCGTAATAGCTGAGTGCGACCGGTAGTATATAAGCATGGGCATCTACTGCCGGTTGGAGTAACGATGCATTAAATGCCATGGTAGTCATGCCACATGTAGTGCCTCCTTCCGGAAATATTGCGACGCAGTTGCCTGCCGCTAGTATTTTCGCAATTTGTTTATTTACTTTGTGAGTATCGTGCCGCCGCTCCCGTTTGATAAAGAGCGTTCCGGTTTGCTGGCATAGCCAACCAATAAATGGCCAGTTACGCACTTCTGCTTTGGCGACGAAGCGCGAAACAAATACAGTGTCTAAGACAAAAATATCTAGCCATGATATGTGATTAGCCACCAGCATAGCATTACTAGGTCGATGGCTTGGTGCATTGTTGATTACCTGGATATTTAAAATGTGACAAAGTTTACGTGCCCAACGACTAATCCTTGCTTCCCGGGTTTGATTTTCACGCAGCATTGGAAAAATAAGAGCGACCTCAAGAAGTCCAAAAAGGAGATGCAAGATGAGGCGCATTATGCGCCAATAGCGAATGGGGGTGGAGGTTTTCACAGTGGGTGAATTTATGGTTTACTTGCCACAAATAGAGTTATTTGATTTGAATTATGTGAATTGGTTGAGCTGGGTAATGAAGTGCTGTCTGTTGGTGGAAAGCGAGCCATTTAAAATGCACGTATAGTCTGTTTCTATAGCGCATATATCTATGTAGATCACTTAAATAGTACTTGAGGTGCGAGCATTTTCTTAAGGGTTTCTGCATGTCAATACGCGCAGAATAGATCATTATGTCTGGAGCGGATAGGTGCCAGTCGACTGTAATGTTGGATTTGCGCGCCGTACCTGTAAGCGAGCTAAGAAAACTTTGTATTAGGAATTAAATTTAAAGAATTAGTATTCTTATATATATGTAGCTTGGCTGGTTTAATAAACGTCAGCTAATAACTAGATATCTACGGTTTCCGTAGATTAAAGAATTAATTCAAAATTCAATCGCTTGGTGATTCTTCATCCTGTAAATGAAGAATATCACCAGGAACACGATACTGTTCACTTGCCCAGGCGCCAAGATCACACTGCTTGCACCGCTCGGTACAAAAAGGACGCCATTGATTTTCAATAGACCAAAGAACGAGACCACCACAGGTTGGGCAGTAGATCTGTTTTTTAGAGGTAAATGTCATGTAAATTAAAGATTGCAAAAGGCGAGAAGGAAGTCGACATCCTGGTCGCACTGACGGGGGCGGTCAGAGCCTGCTGCTGGAGAGACAAAGCGCACATTAATAGCGTATTTGTTTGCGGAAAGTTCAGGAACGAGGGGTAAATCTTTGGCCAGGGTTACTTTTAATAGCTGAACCACTTTCCCTCCGGACATTTGTTGAAATGCGCCACCCTGTGCTGTTAACGGAAATACCTTAGCGCTATTACGTAAAATCCGAAGGACGATATCAATCCCATCCTTAATTGGTAACATTGGCCCCAACCAGCTGTTGATAGCCCGCTGCCGTTCTTGAACGGGCTGCTGCTGCCAATAATGGTAGGAGGGCAGGTCAAATTGGCAAGCACCACCGGGTATTCCTGAGCGTTGCTTAATTGCCATAAGCCATTCATTCTCGCGCAAGTGCTGAGCAAACTTGCCTGTCGGTTCAAGAAGCCTCGTATGGGTATGCTCAATATCTGCAAGCACCATATCCAGAGCCTCTTCGGATATCTGCGGATTGTCCCGGAGCCCTTCTAGGGTCTGTCGTTGGCGCTCCAATTCTTGCAATAGATCAGATTTCAGATCTGCGCGCCCTGCAACTTCCATGATTTCAAATAAGCACAGCAAAGCCGCATGATGTTCCAACGCATGTTCACGGTTGGAAAAAAATGCGGCACGATTGTACAAATCCTCAAGCCGTAAAAGGGTGCGGATTCGTTCATTAACAGGGAATTCGTAACTGATCACGTTGGCCGAGCCGGCTGCTTGTACTGAATTAGCGTCTGATTGTGCAAGATTAATGCTGCTTTGACAAATCATTACAATGAATCTTGTTGTAATTCAGCTGCTTGCGTGTACTTTCTGTGCAGAATTCTAACCTTCTCCTCAAGTGAAGCTAAGTCCCCGTCATTGAGAATGCTGTTGTCAGCTCTTCTGCAGCGATCGGTTCGTGATAGTTGCTGGCGCATAATGGCCTCCACTTCCTGCGGACTTAGATGGCTTCTAGCCACAACACGTGAGACTTGTAAGGGCTCTGGGCAGTCAACCACTAGAGAGGTATTGATTACCTCTTGATAGCTGTTGGTCTCAAATAGTAAAGGAACAGCTAACAATGCATAAGGTGCTTGGGCAGGGATGGCTCTAAGCTGACGGTGCGCTTCACGTTGAATAATAGGATGAAGCCGGCCTTCCAGTCTGTGCTTGGCATCAACATCAGCAAAAATGAGTTTTCTGAGCTTGGTCCGTTCGATGGCCCCATTGTTATCTATAAAGCCGGGGCCGAATAAATCGAAAACAGCTTGCGCACCAGGCATATTGGGTTGACTTATGGCATGGGCAATAGCGTCAGTATCAACAAGTGGGACACCAAAACTTTCGAAGATCGCAGTGACGGTGCTTTTACCAGATCCTATCCCGCCAGTTAATCCAACTATATACATGGCAACTAAATGGCCCAGAGTAAGTGTTGTAAGTCATTTCCCCAAATCAGTGCGATTACGCCGGCTAGGACAAGGTAAGGGCCAAATGGAAGTGGCTTGCTCCAACCTCGGCTAGCTAGGAGTGTTAGGGTAATACCAATTATCGCGCCAACAAGAGAAGAGAGCAGGATGACAATGGGCAGGGCTTGCCAGCCAAGCCAAGCACCGATGGCGGCGAGCAACTTAAAATCCCCATATCCCATGCCCTCTTTGCCAGTAACCAGTTTGAACAGCCAATATACTGACCACAGACTAAGGTAGCCAAATACAGCACCGAGTAGTGCGTCACTTAAAGATACCAATCCACCTACTAAGTTAAAGAGCAGCCCTAGCCAAAGCAACGGAAGCGTCAAGTCATCGGGTAGTAAGTAGGTGTCCGCATCGATCCAAAACAGGGCGACAAGAAACCAAATGAATACAATGGTGCCGGCGGCGATGAAGCCCCAACCAAAATAGGCGGCTATTCCAGCTGATAATAAACCAGTACCAAGTTCAACCAGGGGATAGCGGACTGAGATCGCAGTCTTGCAGTGCCGGCATTTTCCTTTTAGCAATAGCCAGGATAACACTGGAATATTGTCATAACTCGCTATTGGGCTACCGCAACCTGGACAGCATGACCGAGGGGTGATCAGGTTGTACGGGGGTTTGGTAGAATCTTCTATCGGTATCGTATCCGTCGGTTGATTGAGAAATTCACATTCCGCCCTAAAGTTGGCCTCCATCATTCTGGGGAGGCGATGAATAACAACGTTTAGAAAGCTACCAACTAGCAGTCCAAGTAGAAAAACGGTGATCACAAATAATGTAGGTTGGTGGGCCAATACATACCACAAGCTCATCTGTATTAACCGCCTACGGCAGCGCCCATCTTGAAGATTGGTAGGTACATGGCAATGATGATGCCGCCAATGATCGGACCCAATACCATCATGATCATGGGTTCCATCAGGCTAGTCATGGCATCAACTGCCTCGTCCACTTCTTGTTCAAAGAAGTCGGCAATCTTTCCGAGCATTGCATCTAGGGCACCAGACTCCTCTCCAATGGCTACCATTTGCAGAACCATGGGGGGGAAGACTTCACTGTTCTGCATGGAGACCGTTAGGCTCGTACCAGTACTGACTTCATTTTGAATACGCTTGGTGGCATTCGAATAAACGATATTACCGGATGCACCACCCACTGAATCGAGCGCCTCAACAAGCGGTACGCCGGCAGCAAACATGGTAGACATGGTACGTGTCCAGCGAGCGATAGTAGCTTTGCGAATGATATCGCCAAAGACCGGTAGTTTAAGTGCGGTGCGATCCATCCAGCTTTGAAAAGCAATCGAGCGTTTCTTTAGTTGAATTAACGTATAAATACCGCCGCCAATCACCCCAAATATTGCCCACCAATAACTTGTGAATATTTCAGAAATATCGATCACGATTTGTGTTGGCATAGGGAGGTCAGCCCCAAATCCGGCAAAAAGATCTTTGAAGGCAGGGATAACAAAAATCATGATCACTGTAATGATGATGAATGCGGCAACAATAATGGCTATAGGGTAGAAAAGCGCAGACTTAATTTTACCTTTAATAGCCAGGATCTTTTCCTTATAAGTAGCCAAACGATCTAGCAATGCATCAAGAATACCCGCTTGTTCTCCCGCTTGGACCAAATTGCAGAATAGCGCATCAAAGTACAAAGGATGCCTACGGAAGGCAACGGTAAGGCTGGATCCGGTCTCTACGTCATTTTTAATGTCAAGCAAAAGTTTGGTAAACCGTGGATTGCTATGGCCCTTGGCGACAATATCAAACGCCTGTAGTAGCGGCACGCCGGATTTCATCATTACCGCCATTTGGCGGGTGAAGAAAGCAATGTCTTTTTCGCTAATACTCTTTCCGCCAGAGGTGGACTTTTTCTTAATCTTTGTAACATTAATACCTTGCCGACGCAAAGTGCTGCGGACCACTGTGTCACTGGCTGCCATTATTTCGCCTCTGCGGACTTTTCCTACTTTGTCTTTTCCTTCCCATGAGAAGGGGTATTCTTTAGCCTTTGCTTTCTTATCCGCAGCCATATTCTTGCTCCTTGCTACTACAGTCTTATTCGTTAGTAACGGCTTCTACTTCAGTCAGCGAAGTCATACCTTGCTTTACTTTTAGTAGGCCTGATTGGCGAAGGTCGCGTACGCCTTCTCTACGGGCTTGATCCGCAAGTTCGATGGAATTGCCTTGTCGCATAATGATACGTTGCATTTCTTCTGAAATTGGCATGACTTGGTAAATACCTACCCGCCCTTTGTAGCCGCTTCCTTTGCATGTATCACAGCCTACGGGACCATACGGTTGCCAACTGCCATCTAATTCTTCTGGCAGAAAGCCCGCTTTTATTAATGCTTCAGGGGGAATATCTATAGGTTTTTTGCACGCTGAGCAAAGTTTGCGTGCAAGACGTTGGCCAGTGATCAGAATTACTGCTGAAGCAATATTGAAAGGGGCAATGCCCATATTCAGCATACGTGACAAGGTTGCTGGGGCATCGTTGGTATGCAGGGTGGAGAACACCATATGGCCGGTCTGTGCGGCTTTTATTGAAATATCAGCTGTTTCCAAGTCGCGAATTTCACCGACCATGATGATGTCAGGATCTTGACGCAGGAAGGATTTCAACGCGGCAGCAAAAGTTAAACCCGCTTTGTCGTTGACGTTGACCTGATTAATACCGGGAAGGTTAATTTCCGCTGGGTCTTCTGCTGTCGATATATTGATGCCAGGTTCATTCAGGATATTTAGGCAAGTATAAAGAGACACAGTTTTACCCGAGCCTGTTGGGCCAGTAACCAGAACCATGCCATAAGGCCGGTGTACCGCTTCAAGTAGCGCCGCTTTTTGATCCGGCTCGTAACCCAAGGCGTCAATCCCCAACGTGGCAGAACTTGGATCGAGAATCCGCATACAAATTTTCTCGCCAAACAAAGTTGGCAAGGTAGAGACACGGAAGTCGATAGCGCGGCTCTTGGACAGAACCAGCTTCATCCGTCCGTCTTGTGGAACGCGTTTTTCAGAGATGTCCAGTTTGGAGATAACCTTGATCCGCGAAGCCATTTTGTCTTTGATCGCGAGCGGAGGCTGTGCGACTTCGCGCAGAACGCCATCAATTCGATAGCGGACGCGATAAAATTTTTCATAAGGTTCAAAATGAATATCTGAAGCCCCCGAATTGATGGCATCCAGCAATACTTTTTGAATGTATTTAACAACAGGTGCATCGTCGACATCTAGCGATGCACCTTCTGGCTCGGCACTGGGTTCGTCGCCGCCAGCGATGTCCATTTCATCTTGATCTACTACCAAATCTTTTAGATTGGCACCACTGGCCTCTATGAGTTTTTCAATTAATTGGCCTAGCTTATTGTCCTCAACCACTACGGGCTCAATCATGGCGCCGGTCTGAAATTTTGCATCTTCCAGCGCTTTGATATTGGTAGGATCTGAGATACCTACAAACAACTTTGTGCCACGCTTATAGAGTGGAACGATCCGTCGGGTCTGCATCAATTTTGGATCGAGTACCCCGGGTGGAATATAGGCTGAATCAAGTTGTGCCAAATCCAGCAATGGATAGCCGAAAGTCGTAGCAGCAAATTCTGCTATTTGTGCAGCATTAAGTTTTTTGCTGGCGACTAATGCCTGGACAAAAGTACTGTTACTGGTTTGGGCCTGAGCGTGGATCGCTTCGGCATCCGCCTCTTGTAGGCGGCCTTGCTGGACAAGCGCGCGGGCGATGCCGGAGAGCGGTGTTGTTGCTTGCGCCATAATCGAGCTTCCTTGCAAAAAATCGACGCATATCGCGTCGGGCCTAGACGTTTAATTACTGAAGGCTGACAGAAATAATGCCTTTGTCAAGTTCGTCTGTAAAGGCGCAAAGCCTTGCTCTACTTGGATTAAGCGCAGTTTTTCGCGATAAAGTAAAAACTCAATATTTTTAATTTGCATATTGGCAGGCTTTGAGTTGTCGGTTGAAACATGCCAAACGAGTCACGTCCAGGTTATCGTCTGATCAAGCTATCCAGCACGAAGCGATTACCAATATAGGCCAGAAGTAAAAGCGCGAAACCAATCAGTGTCCAATTTATTGCTGTCCTGCCTCTCCACCCCCGTGTTTGCCGCCCCCAAATGAGTGTGCCAAACACCAACCAGGCGCAAAGAGAGAATATGGTTTTGTGATTCCAGGTAATTGCTCGCCCAAATAGTTCTTCGGCAAAGACAGTGCCAGTTATAAGTGTTGCGGTTAATAGGGTAAAGCCGAGTGCCAGGGTTGAAAAAAGCAACTTCTCAAGGGCTAGCAGTGGGGGCAATTGGCGGAGCAGGCCTTGGGCAGGATGATGTAAGTCTCGATCGGCAAGCCGCATTAATGCTGCCAAGCCTGCGGCAACAGAAAAGAAGCCATAGGACAACATTGCTATCGCAAAATGGACTTGCATCAGCGTTGCAGAAAGCCAGGGGGTGGGGTGTCCTGGAGGAAGGAGCTGGCTGGCAGCCAGGGTAACGGTGGCAACCGGTAATAGCACGGTTTGCAGTCCTTCCAGGCGAATCATAAATGCGGCAGTCCAGTAGATGAGAACTGAGAGCCAAGTTAGCAGGCCCAGCGCCTCGCGCGCGCCAAAATGCGGGAGTGCCTGAGTCAATGGTGCGAAGGCAAAAGGGGTATGCAACAGCAGGAGGGCGCCTACAAGAGCATGCTCATACTGTTGTTGTCTTGTACTGGGTGGCGCGGCATTGTTTCGTCGTACTCGCGTAATCCAGACAGTTAGCAATAGGTACCCAAGCCAAATGGCTGATGCGTACCAATTCAAGGCGGCAGAGGTAAAGGGATTCAAGTGCTTAACTCGGGTAAACTTACGCGTTCGAGTTTAACAGAGCGCCGGCGAAGCCGTGCCGATTGAGAATCGTCTATGTTCGATAGCCTTCAGAGTCGCCTTTCCTCCGTCGTAAAAAATCTGCGTGGCCACGCGCGTCTTACCGAAGACAACATTGCTGAAGCCATGCGTGAGGTGCGTATGGCGCTGCTGGAGGCCGATGTGGCCTTGCCTGTGGTGAAGTCCTTCGTTGCTGATGTGAAGGCGCGCGCGGTCGGTGAGGAAGTCATGGGTAGTCTTTCCCCGGGGCAGGCAGTAATCGGGGTGGTACATGATGAGCTGAAGAAGCTGATGGGTGAACACAACGATGCCCTTAATCTGGCGGCGGTCCCCCCCGCCGTCGTACTGATGGCCGGTTTGCAAGGTGCGGGTAAGACGACCACCACTGGCAAGCTTGCTAAACGCCTCAAGGAGGAATCAAAGAAAAAAGTACTGGTGGTATCTGCTGACGTATATCGCCCTGCAGCCATTGAGCAACTGAAAACTTTGGCTGGGCAGGTGGGGGTGGAGTGGTTTCCCTCCGATCCCGCGCAAGCGCCGGTTGAGATTGCCCGCGCCGCGCTTGATTACGCTAAAAGGCATTTCTTCGATGTCTTGATTGTGGATACAGCAGGTCGGTTGGCAATTGATGAAGCCATGATGGCTGAGATCAAAGTACTGCATGCCACGGTGAACCCGGTTGAGACCTTGTTCGTTGTGGATGCGATGCAGGGGCAGGATGCCGTCAATACCGCCAAGGCATTTAGCGAAGCTTTGCCGTTGACTGGGGTGGTTTTGACGAAACTTGATGGTGATGCCCGCGGCGGCGCGGCATTGTCGGTGCGACAGGTGACGGGTAAGCCCATTAAGTTTGTGGGTGTGGGTGAGAAGGTTACGGGATTGGAGCCCTTTCATCCTGAACGAATGGCGTCGCGTATTCTGGGCATGGGAGACGTACTGTCTCTGATTGAACAGGTGCAGCAGACGGTCGATGTGGAAGAGGCGCAGAAGCTTGCCAAGAAAATGAAGACTGGCAAGGGCTTCGACTTGGAGGACTTCAAGGCGCAGATTCAGCAAATGAAAAAAATGGGTGGTATGGCAGGCTTAATCGATAAGCTTCCGGGCATGGGGCAGATGGGCGCTGCGATGCAAGGACCGGATGCAGACAAGGCCATGCGCCGTGTTGAAGGGATTATCAACGCCATGACAATGGAAGAGCGCCGCAAGCCTGAGTTATTGAAAGCGAGCCGTAAGCGCCGTATTGCCGCAGGCTCAGGTGTGTCCGTTCAGGAGGTGAATCGTCTGCTTAATCAGTTTGAGCAAATGCAAAAGATGATGAAGCAGTTCTCCGGTAAGAATATGTTCAAGATGATGAAGGGTATGAAGGGCATGTTGCCGGGGATGTAATCGCTTGAGTTGAAAGATGTTCTTGCGGGAATGCGTGGCCTGGAGGTAAAATCCGCGCCTTTTTACCGTCTAACCGATATTTAGGAAACACAAATGGTTGTGATCCGTCTTGCCCGTGGTGGCGCCAAGAATCGCCCGTTCTTCAATGTGATCGTGGCTGACAAGCGTTGCCGCCGCGACGGCCGCTTTATCGAGCGCATTGGTTTTTATAACCCTGTCGCCAAAGATGGGGAAGAAGGCGTGCGTATTGCTGCTGACCGTTTGAATCATTGGATCGCCAACGGTGCCCAATTGGCGGACAGTGTCAAGAAGCTGGTCAAGAACCTTCCGGCTTGATGGCCAAAGGTGATTGATGCCGACATGAAGCCGGCTAAGCAACAGCCCATCGCTGCCTCTGTTGCCGGTATCCCGGCTGACTTGGTGCCGATGGGTTTTGTCGCAGGCGCATTTGGTATCCGAGGTTGGGTAAAGGTCGTTGCCGATACCGAGTTTGTAGATAGCTTGTTTGAATACCCGGTCTGGTGGCTGGGTCGTAACGGCCAGTGGCGTGCTTACAAAGTATTGGACAGTAGCGCCCAGCCTAAGAACATCAATGCCCAACTTGAGGGTGTGGATGATCGTGATGCCGCTGCGGCGCTAAAGGGAATGACTGTTGCAGTCCCCCGTAGCGAGATGCCTGAAGCTGACGAGGGTGAATACTACTGGGCTGACTTGATTGGCCTGGAAGTAGTTAATCTTCAAGCGGAACGTTTGGGCGCTGTCCATAGCTTGCTTGGCACCGGCGCTAACGATGTGTTGGTAGTAAAGGACGGCGATACTGAGCGATTGATTCCCTTCGTCGGTGCAGTTGTCGTGTCTGTTGATCAAGCCTCTGGCCTGATTCAGGTCGATTGGGGCTTGGATTACTAAAGTGCATTTTGATGTCGTTACTATTTTCCCAGGCATGTTCGATGCGCTTGCTGAGCATGGCGTAACACAACGGGCATGCGACCAAGGGATTTTTGGTTTGCGTTGCTGGAACCCCCGGGATTACGTAACAGACAATTATAGGCGCGTGGATGATCGGCCATATGGCGGTGGTCCGGGGATGGTAATGCTATCCGAACCGCTTGAAGCTGCCATTGAAGCTGCTCGCACAGCGAATCAGGTCGATGGGCACGCGCGCTCGAGGGTGATTTATATGTCGCCCCAAGGTGCACCGCTGGATCATGCTACGGTGATGCGTCTGGTTGTCGAGCCCAGTTTGATAATTATTGCAGGCCGTTATGAAGGTATTGATGAGCGTGTGATTGCTCGCCAAGTCGATGAAGAAATCTCGATTGGTGACTACGTACTTTCAGGTGGCGAGCTACCGGCCATGGTGCTGATTGACAGCATTGTGCGTCACCTGCCCGGTGTATTGAATGACGCCGCATCGGCGCAGGAAGATAGTTTTGTGGATGGGTTGCTGGATTGCCCGCATTACACCCGTCCAGATGAATACCGCGGCATGGCGGTGCCGGATGTCTTGATGTCCGGTAATCATGCCCATATCAGGCGTTGGCGTCTGAAGCAGGCATTGGGGCGGACGTGGTTACGTCGGCCTGAGCTGCTGGCTCAGCGTCAGCTGACAAAAGAGGAAGCTCGGCTTCTCCGTGAGTTCCAAGCTGAATATCAGCCGGATAACACGTAGAGAGGTATCGCGTAGAAAGCGAGTGAGCACGTTGAGATCGTTTTGAGAAGCGCAGCTGTACATGAGTACAGCGAGCATCGCAGGAGCGAAGTCGACGTGCGTAGCTGCTTTATGCGTGATACCGGAGAAGGAACAAGCTTCACAACCGGAGTATTACGATGAACCTCATCGCAAAGCTGGAACAAGAAGAAATCGCCCGTCTGGGCAAGACCATTCCCGAATTCGCCCCTGGCGACACCGTGATTGTCCAAGTCAAGGTGAAGGAAGGTAACCGTGAACGTCTGCAGGCTTATGAAGGTGTCGTGATTGCCAAGCGCAACCGCGGCTTGAACAGTTCCTTCATCGTGCGCAAGATCTCGTCGGGCGAAGGTGTGGAACGTACGTTCCAAACTTATTCCCCGCTGGTTGCCTCGGTTGAAGTAAAGCGTCGTGGTGATGTCCGCCGCGCCAAGCTGTACTACCTCCGCGATCGTTCGGGCAAGTCCGCACGTATCAAGGAAAAGTTGCCAGCACGTAAGGTTGTGGCTGCTGCAAAGTAAGTCGACCAGTACACTGGTTTGGAAACGCGAGAGCCGTAAGGTCTCGCGTTTTTTTATGTGCGCCCAGCATGGGCGCACTCCTGCGGGTGGAAGTCCCGCCGTAAGTTGATCACAACGAACGAAGTGAAGCGCAACTGCGTGAGGGCGACCGAGCGTGGGAAGGAAGCGTGGATCGTAAAC
>NZ_PDZH01000114.1 GCF_002735695.1 Chitinimonas sp. BJB300 | reverse complement strand
TTGCCGAATTGCTCCAGCAGTTCGGCGGAAATCGACGGCAAAGCTATGGGCTGGGCTTTCTGTTTGCGAGGCATACACTCTCCTTGGGAGCATGATATGCCCTGAACACGAAATTACTGACAGGTCCGATTTGCCTAGGGTCTGTTGACGTTTCTCATAGGTAGCCATAGAAAGCCACAGGCCATGGCAACCATGCTTTCATAGTTCCGCTTCAGTTTATCGAACCGGAATGCCACTGCACGGTAATGCTTCAGCCGCGCAAAGGCGCTCTCGACCAAATGCCGGTAGCGGTACAACCCCTTATCCAAATCGGCATTTCCCTTCACCGAGTTGTGCTTTCTGGGAATCACGGGTCGAGCGCCCTGCGCCTCAATCTGTTCACGGATACGCTCACTGTCATAGCCCTTGTCCGCCACGAAGACCTCAGCTGATGGCAGTTGTGCGATCAGTTCAGGTGCCTGCGTACAGTCGTTGACCTCTCCACCGGTGATTGCGTATTCCGGCGATCGTGACCGGTCATTCCGGTCAAACCTGTAAATCGGTCACGATCGTCCGGAATCAGTGTTCACGATTAACCGGAATCGTCGGTCACGATACGCCGGAATGACCGGTCACGGTCATCCGGAATACCCACGGTGATCTCAAAAGCCACCGGCAAGCCATGCGCATCGACCGCCAGATGAATCTTGCTTGTATTGCCGGCCCGACTTTTGCCGATGGCTTCAGCATGATCGCTGGCAGCACCGGCACTGTGCTGATGGGCCTTCACATAAGTGCCGTCGATGAATACCCATTCGAAGTCGGGTTCTTCTACTAGGGCTTTGAAAGCTTTGAGCCACTTGCCAGCAAGCGACCAAGCATTGAAGCGTTTGTAGATGGTGTTCCAGCCGCCAAAAGCACTGGGTAGATCTCGCCATGGGCAGCCCACGCGCATTCGGTAAAGCATGCCTTCAACGGTCATGCGCAGATCTGGCTTGTGGTAAATGGCTTGCTGAAGCAGAATTTTCTCCAGCTTCGACCAAAGCTCGTCACTGAGCATCAATCGGGGCATAGCAAACCCGTAGGGTGATTGGTATAGGAACCGTAATTCTGCGGGTTTGCTGCTCTTCTTCAATGCACCGAAGTCAAAACGTCAACAGACCCAAAATGCAGCCCTGAGTGATTGAATGCAGGCTCAGTTGCAGTTAATCCTGGCGCAGCACGTTTTCGTTTGCATCTAATCCCGGCGTAAAAACGGGTGTAAATGCAAGTTCAGCCAATTACAAATGCAGTCCGGTAAAGGTATCGGTTACGGACAGCAAGACAAAGTAAACGGACATGGCCAACGGGCCAGCGCCAATGAGCGCCTCCATATTGGCATGAGTGATCATGAAATCGCCGTCTTTACTTTGGTGGTTCATTCCTTCTTGCGCGCCCATTGGCGCCCTATCTCGGTCCGCAATGCGTCTTGCGGAAAGACTCGAACTTTTTCTAGTCGGGGTCAATAGGTGTCGTAGCCAGCATTTCAAACTGGTCAGGCCAGAATTAACTACACTTTCTGGCCAGGATTAATCGCATCCAGCCAAGCCGGCAGGCCGAGATTAGCTGCAACCAAGCCAGCATTACATCGCATTGGCCAGCATTCGGCTGCAACGAGCCAGAGTAAGCCACACTCCCAGTAACGGCGTGCGACAAGGGCGAAGCGAAGGGAAATCACAGGCAGTGGGTCGAACTAATATAAATCAGTTATTTCTAATGTTTATCTAACCCAGGACAACAGGCCCGGGTGGGTTCAACGTACTTGGCGTAATGCCATTGAAGGAGAAGTGACATGCAGCACTTAACTGATACCGAGATGGAGCAAGTCTGTGGTGGTAATGGACTGGGATTTTCTAACTGGCAGTATTGGTTAGTTACAACGACGTTTTTGGATCGCCCCTTTTTTTCTTCCCAATCGCAGCCACCAGTTGACACCAGCCGTTTTCGACTAGTAAGGGTCGCCAAAAGCTGACATTAACTGTGGAACAAAGCGGTGAAAGTGCTAACCAAAACACATTGTTATAGGCTAGTTGGTCAGAGACCAATTCATAGCCTTTGGGATCACGAACGTCATGCCCCGACCCCTGCGGCTTGAAATCCGCGGTGCGTCGGTTGTTGAGTAGGTGTCGTGGCCAGCATTTGAAATTGATCCGGCCAGGAATCAGCAGCTTGGCAGGCCAGGATTAACTGCAACGATCCGAGCCGACAGGCCGAGATTCTTCATCCGGCAACTAAGTATTGATCAGGCGACGTATTTGATCCTGGGGTCTTCGAAATAGGAGCACACTCGCTCTGGCGCGTTTTCCAACATCTCCATATGGGCTTTGGTCGCTTGCTTGAGCTTGTCCTTGGTTCGCACCTGAATGCGCGATCCCAGCGCATGCTTGAGATCGGCGTTCAATCGCTCGTCCGGATTGAGTTCAGGACTGTAGCTGGGTAGGTAGAACACCTCGATCTGCCTCTGGTGCTCAGCCAGCCAAGCCTTGACGGGCTTGCTGTGATGCACCCGCAGGTTGTCCAGAATCAGGAATATCTTCTTGCCCGCGTCCTTGATCAAAGACTGCAAGAACTCAATGAGCTTGTCGCTGTTGAATGCGTTTTTGAACCGCCCCGGGTTTTGAGGAGGGTATTTCGTTAAAGTGTTTTAGCGAGTTGCTGGTAATTGAACCCCCCGGGATTTGTGGAGGCTAATTAGTTTAAGTCAGGCTGATGTCTCTGCCTGATTGGCGAGTTGCCTGTAGTAGTTTGCCTCAGCTTCCGCTGGCGGGATATAGCCGATGGGTGCCAGCAATCGGTGATGGTTGAACCAGGCTACCCATTCCAAGGTAGCAATTTCCAGCGATTCCTTGGTCTTCCATGGAGCCCGTCGATGGATCAGTTCCGCCTTGTACAAGCCATTGATCGTCTCCGCCAGTGCGTTGTCATAGCTGTCTCCTTTACTGCCAACCGAAGGCGCAATGCCGGCCTCTGTTAGACGCTCGGTGTACCGCATAGAGAGGTACTGCACCCCTCGGTCGGAATGATGAATCAAAGCTGCTTCACGCTCCGGCTGCCGCGCGTACAGTGCTTGCTCCAGCGCATCCAGCACAAAGTCGGTGTGCATCGAGCTGCTCACTCGCCAGCCTACGATGCGTCGGGCAAACACGTCGATCACGAAGGCCACGTACTGCCAGCCTTGCCAGGTCGAAACATACGGGTGAGTAGGCCGGGGGAATTGCACCCCCAGCCCCTCGCAGAACCGGACGTGAGCCTCTCGACTCATCCGGCTCCCATCATCCAACCGGAGGCAAACATCCCAGCTCCCAGTGCACAAAGGCGGTTGGGAAGCGCCGCGCAAGCCGCCCGAGGGCATGCCACGCCCGCGTTTTATGGCGGGCCAGGATTTTGTACTTGCGCATCAACCAGCGTACCAGGTAGCTATTCATGTGTTTCCAGACAACCGACATCGCCGAGCCGTGGAAGCGGCCGTAATACTGCTGCCACCCCCGAAGCACCGGGTTGAACATCTCCGCGAGGTCGCGCAATCCTCGGTCGCACATCAATTGCAGATGCCAGCCCCGGATGGTCTGCCGCATTGCCTTGAGGGCGTCGCGGCTGACTGCCGGCGCAAAGTTCACGTAGACCCGTTGATACTTGTCCACCGCTTTGCGCGGTCGGAAGGTGTATCCCAGGAACATGAACTGCACATCAGGATGCGCAACCGGTCGATTGACGTCCTTGCAGTACACGATCCTTGTTTTGCCCGGATGCAATTCGAGCCCGCATTCGCGGAACCGCGAACCGATCCTGTCTAACGCCAGCTTGGCTTGCGCCAGGCTCTTGCAGTGGACCACCCCATCATCGGCATAGCAGCAGAACCGGACGCTCTTGAGGTTGAGAGTAACCCAAATGTCAAAGGCGTAGTGCAGGAACAGGTTGGCCAGCAACGGGCTTACGACGCCACCTTGCGGCGTGCCGCACGTCCGTTGCAGAAGCTCTCCATCGACGGTTTGCATTGGCGCTTTCAGCCAGCGCTCCACGTATAGGAGAATCCATGGCGTCTCACAGTGCTTCTGGAGCGCACGCATAAGTAGATCGTGGTCGATATTGTCAAACAGCCCTTTGATATCGAATTCCAAGACCTAGTCGTAGTCCCAGCAGCGCCTTCTCACCATGGCAATCGCATCATGGGCAGTGCGCCCAGGCCGATAGCCATAGGAATTCGGATGGAACATCGGGTCGATCTGAGACTCCAGCAGGAGCTTGACCGCCGTCTGCGCCACCCGGTCGGCAACCGTGGGAACGCCAAGCATGCGCGTACCCCCCGATTTCTTCGGGATCGGTACCCCTTTGACCGGCGGGGGGAAATAGCTGCCGGAACAGAGCCGATTCCAAAGCTTGTACAGGTTGTCGCCCAAGCTGCGCTCGAATTGCTCGATCGATTCACGGTCAACGCCTGCGGCACCGCCGTTCGCTTTGACACATTGAAATGCTTCCCAGATTAACGCCTTGGGAATGTCGTACGGTTTGGTCATGAGGCCATGCTCCTCCTGCTTGCGCAGTTGGCATGGTTCATAACCGGGATGACGCAGCCCCTTCGCTCCCCCGCCATTACAGCGGCTTCAACACTACTACGCGCTGCTCCGCCCCTTGATGGCGCATCGCTACTGTCGGCCTCGCCTTTCGGGCTTGTGCCTTTCGCTTGGCATCGCCATCGAAGGTTCCCGCAGTTCAGCGTAAGAGCCCGAATCAGGCTGACGCTGCCTCTATGCCGGACACCACTGCGACCGTAAGCAGGTATCGTCGCAATTGATCGCGGGGCAACTTCACTCCCCGGTTTTGATGTCATTTGAGTACTTTCGACACTTGAACGGCAGTTCACGGTTGTTCGCCTTCCTAGATCCATACCTGACGCCTTCGCGACGCCTTTTCCATGACGCTCACGACCAGGGCTTTTGACCCAAGCCGCTCATGGTGGTTTGCCACCCGCTCCTGCAAGCCGATAGCGAGGGGCCATACCCTCATCTCCTACGCCGCTTGCTGCGGCACACTAAAGTCCGAGACCCAGAGCTGGTTCGGACGGTCTGCCTTAAATTGCCGATTCACCCGGTCCAGAGGGCATGGCATAGCCGTATTGCTGAAGGTGGTGCGCACCACCTTGCCACGGATGACACCGCGCAAGCCCTTACGGCGCATGAGTCGCTCGACGGTGCAACGTGCCACCGCCATGCCTTCACGTTTCAATTACTGCCAGACTTTGACCGCGCCATAGACCCGCAGATTGACCTGCCAAACGCGCTCAATCTGCGGGATCAACACTAGATCATGCTGGGTACGTGCAGGCAACAAAGCCGGGTTGCGTTGTTGCGCTGCGTGGCGGCGATAGCCCGACGGGGCGACCTGCAAGACTTTGCAGATCGGCTCGACCCCGAAGGTTTCCCGGTGTTGATCGACAAAGTGCCTCAGGACTTGAAGCGGCGGTCGAGCTCCGCCTGGGCGAAAAACGCACTGGCCAATTTCAGGATTTCGTTGGCACGGCGCAGTTCTTTGACTTCGCGCTCCAATTCCTTGAGGCGCTGCTGCTCCGCCGTGGTCGGACCGCCACGCAGGCCGGCATCGCGTTCGGGCTGTCGCAGCCAGCCATGCAAGGTTTGAGATGCACAGCCAATCTTGGCGGCAATGGATTCAATGGCAGACCACTGCGATGGATGTTCTCCTTTGCTTTCCAAGACCATGCGGACAGCGCGCTCGCGAACTTCGGGGGAAAACTTGACGGGTTTCTTCATGGGGCCATTCTCTCAAGAGTGGGAGCCTCCACAAAACCCGGGGGGGGGTCAGACTCGCAAAAGTAGGGTAGTCCCACTTGTGTGACAGCATTTTCTGGGCTTTGGCTTAGAACCTCAGATTCAACCTTGATGGAATGTAGTTTATAGACTACCATTTGTTATGGTAACGATTAAGCAAACCGAAACCTTTCGGAAATGGCGCACGAATCTTAAGAATGATGTTGTTCGAGGTTTAATAGCATCACGGTTAGATCGTCTCGCTTTCTTCGGTCATGCTGGGGATGCAAAAACGGTAGCCAAGGGGGTAAGTGAGCTGCGTATTCATACCGGCCCCGGTTATCGTATTTATTACCAACAGCGAGGTGACACACTCGTCATCTTGCTGTGCGGGGGTGATAAAAGCACTCAAGAAAAAGACATCAAGGAAGCAATTCGCTTAGCAGCGGAATGGAGCGATTCAAATGACTGAAAAACTGACCAATTACGACCCGGCAGAGGATTTAACCTCTAAAGAAGCAATGGCCATTTTTATTGCCGAAGCGTTCGAGACCAATGACACGCATTACATTGCCCATGCAATAGGTGTTGTTGCGCGTGCAAAGGGAATGAAACAAGTCGCCTCTGAAACCGGCCTTTCCCGCGAACAGCTTTATCGCTCATTCAGTAATGATGGCAACCCAACACTCAAAACAACCCTTGCTGTAATGCATGCAGTCGGTCTTGAGCTAACAGCCAAGGTTCACGTCTAATCGAGGTAGTAAGCCAAAGTGCGCTGAGGCTTACGTCGCAGCCACTCAAAGCCCTAAACAGCCGAGGCTGTGTAAAAACGCCGAGCGAATTCTTGAAGTGGGAAATCAAGATGATTTTTCAGGTTTCTACACAGCCTCAGCTAATAGCGTACAACCACCCTTTTACTCAACAGAGCGACTACATCTATGGTAATCGCGAGTTTCGAGATACTCCTACCGTAAGCAGTAGACACTACCAGAGGAGTCTAAAGAGGGATAAGGCGCATCAATAGAAAGCTGCGAGCTTTCAATTTGCAGACGTCCATTTATAGGGGATGGCATGCCGTCAGGAAGTATAATTAAAATTCCACCAGGTTCGCTGCAATATGAATTGCCTGAAACAAAAGCTACGGTTGTTGATTTTGCGTTCAATGTACCGTTTGTAGGATGAGCTTGTACTGAAAATTTTACTTGTATTTCATGACTAAAATCAGCAAGTGCATAATTTCCATGATAAATCGTTGATCCTGAAAATTTTGAAAATGGAACAAATAATTTCCCTGTGTTTATCCCCCTAAAAGCTTGAATAAAAGGACCAATGCTTTTCTGTATTTGGGTATTTTCATTTTCTATACTAGTTCTTAGCTCGTGCTCCAGAACTGGATCAGCTGACTCCGGAATGGGTGGAGTATTACTCAGCAAAATATCCAGTGGGCGTTCCCCATTTTCAATCCTGGTTTTCCATTCGGTCCCTTTTCTATCTAGCAAATTGCCTGAAAGTAAACCAATCCGATAGCTTTCCTGATCAATAGACTGAGTGGTTTTGTTCGAACCTTTACGAATTTCTTCTGTCATTGCTGTCTGGTATTGCGGTGAACCAAACACATAACCCTGAGCCACTATATTAGCAACCGTTTCAATATATTCGGCACTGCCTTCTGAAATATCGTAATGCTTAATATTAGTAGCTTCTGCAGGGTGATCTTCCTTCCATTTCTTGTACCAGTAGCTAGCATGTCCCAGTCCATCTTGCATACCGAATGTAGCTGCTTCCAACGCCCTGATCACTTGATTACGAGCCAGTCTTGGTTCGACAAGAAGTGGATAGGGCGTAGCGCGTGATGCGGTTGTATTGCTCGTATCCCGACTCCATTTTTTCTGTGGGAAAAAATGAAAAGCCTCATGAGTCGCTAAGCCAAAAATTTTGGGGATAGCAGCAGGGTCGGTCAGCATTCTTCTTGCTTCGTCTTTCTGGCTATCATCCCCCTGATCGATATGCAATTTACTGTCATTTCCAAGGCTAATGTAAAGAGCAGGGCGGTTCTCTTTCTAGTTTTTCAAACGCCCTAAAATTATTGGGTAGATTTTTAACCCGGACCGTTTCAAAAGGTATAGGCCGACTGCCATTGCGGTCAATTTCCCAAGCGCTGCTGCTATCTGCCACGACCAATATCAGATTGGCATAGGTTGAGTCTCTAGGGGTAGCGCCACCCCATGCCGCATCTAGCTTTGCCCAAGCCTTTTCGGCAGCAGATGCGATTTTATCTACGTAAAGGGTATTTGATATGTATTCAGACTGTTGTGCCCCGTAGCAAACTTGTAGAAAAATGCCTGCAGTGCATAAGGACAATAAAGGAATAGACCTCTTTAAGCGTCTCATCATAACCACCTTTGTTGATTGTAAGAAATAAAATGACAGGAAAATAAATCCATATCATCCCCATATTGACAGAATGCTTTTAATCACGAAGCAATGGATTGGATTGGAATTTCATCACCCGCGTTCATGAGCCGCAGGTAGGACAAAAAAAGCTTGATGGTTTTTAATGGAAAGTCATGTCTAACGTTTCGTTATTTTACCATTGTTACAACATTATAAAACACTCATATTCATGCTTTAGGTTAACTTCTGCCAGTCTAATATTGCAACCGAAACGTACGAAATAGATGTACTTATTTTTTAGTGTGTCCGAAAGTGTGTTGCGCTAGCTTTTGGACATGCTGGCTAAGTTATGTCCGAAACCGATCGTTTAAGTACCCCGTTCAGATGGGGCGGCAGAATTTTTAAGGGTTCCGGTATGTTCCTCCGTTATGGTGCTTTAAACCCAGTTTTCTGAAGCGTTCCCTGATCTGGGCGTGCGTATTTAACCCGCTGGACTCCATACCATTTTTCTAAGCATGCCTTCCGTGTGGTCGATCCTTTGTGACTTCGGATAACAAATTGTTACGACCATTTAGGAAGCTATTTAAGTTCAATTTATAGTCTTGTTGCGGATTAAAAATATTGCATTTAATGCAAACATAACAAATTGTTACGATTAAATTTTGCATAATATGAGTTCTCGTAACAATTTGTTACGCAAATAATGGGTGAGTCGCGTGATGAGGTGCAGCATTTATGACAAAGCCAAAAAAATATGTTGAGTAGTGGCTTGAAATTTACTGGTGTATCTACGAGAATGACGCAGCCTAATTACGAATGATGAGCAATGAAGACCATAGCCATATACAACCCAAAAGGTGGGGTAGGTAAATCTACTATTACTATGCATCTTTCAGATGGTTTGGCTCGGCGTGGTTTTCGCGTACTTGTCTGTGATCTAGATCCCCAGTCCAATACAAGTAATACGATTACTCATGTTCATCCACGCAAGCTCAGTACAACGGGATTTTCTATGATTGAAAATCCCAACGTAGCGTTGGTTGAGTGTATTCATGAGACTGTATTCGAGGATGTGCACATCGTTCCAATGGTGATGCGCCTTCGGCAATTAGAGCCTGAATTATGGCGACGAGATACAGACTACCTACGTACAAGACTCGAATCTGTCAGTCAATTCTATGATGTTTGTTTGCTCGATTGCCCACCAAGTTTGGGCAAATTGACAATGATGGGGCTTGTAGCGGCTGACTATTACCTGACTCCAATCAAAGGTGCTGATCGTTTTAGCCTTGATGGTTTTGATGATTTACAGGAGACCGTTGAGGAAGTCAGACGAGAAAAGAACCCAAAGCTTGTTTATTTAGGTGCCTTGCTGACCATGTTTGATGGAAGGTCGAGAATTGCGAAGGTTCTGTATGAAGATCTAGAGCGCAAAGTTGGGAAGCAAATTCTAGAGAACAGCATCCCTACATCTGTACGTTTTCCTGAAAGTATTGATGCGAGAAAGTCCATTTTCTCAATGGACCCAGGATCTTCTGCGGGTACCGCATTCGCCAAGTTAATAAAAGAACTTATGGCAAAAATGAGTCTAAGCGAACCAAACGGTAAAGATAATGGCGCGGCCAACGCTTGAAGAAATGCGGGCGCAAGCCCGAGCTCGTGCTAGCGCTAGTGAAGAAGTTAATTCATCTGTCGCAAACCGAGAGGTTGCACGTGCGCTACTGGGAGATACATTACCTAAAGGAATCTCGGTCAGTATTCCTATAAGCAATATTTGCCGAAGCCCATTTCAGCCCCGACTCTACTTTCCGCCTGAAGAGTTAGCAGATTTAGCTGCTGATATTCGTGCAAATGGCCAGCGGCAGCCAATAGAGGTGCGTAAGGTTGAGGGAGCTGATTATGAACATCGCGATGGTCATAGGGTCCAAATCGATGGACAACTTTATGAATTGATCGATGGCGAACGTCGTTTACAGACGTTCGAAAGAGTTCTTGAATGGCCAGAAATAAACGCGTTTGTTATTGATGCTGATGATCGGAAAGCGGCAGTACTAGTTACGCTTGCAAACCTATTCAGGGTTGAGCTTTGTGACTACGAGAAGGCTCGTGCTGCCAAAATTCTTATAGATGTAGGGCAAATGGCTAGCCAAGCTGAAGTCGCTAACGCCATGAGAGTCAGTACGATGCAGATAAGCAGATTGATGGCTTTTTTCTCGCTTCCTGCTCCTGCATTAAAACTATTAGAACGGCAACCGCGAGCACTTGGTGCATCTTATGTACGGGAATTAGCAACTTTCGCTGAGCGTGGTTATGAAGAATATGTGGTGGAAGCTATACGTCGAGCCGTTGAAGGGCAATTAAAGAACAGAGCAATTGTTAGTTATGTAGAACGTCAGATTTCACCACCCAAGGGTGCGAATTCAACGAAAGTTAATGTTCGTGGAGCTAGGACAAATATTCAGCCGATTGGCACCATAGAAATCAAAGGGCGCAAAATTTCTCTTGAACTTGAGAAGTGGGCGGACCCTCAAAAAGTTCGAGATGCTTTAGAAGCCGCCCTGACTAATCTTCATGAAGAAGGTTTGGCGAGAGATGAAATTATTGAGCGTAACAATTTGTTACGCGAAAAGTAAAAAAAGCGGCGTAACAAATTGTTACGCCGCTTTTCATTCGAGAGTGGAGAAACGATCTTGACGCTATAAAACCGCTAGAAAAACAAAGCCCGCCGTAAAGGCGGGCCAAAAAGTTCGTGCTAACTCGTGCATCACCGGCGTCTTTAAATAAACAGAGCCGAGCGCAAAAGCGCACCTATGTCAAAGGCAAATATAGGCTTTGGTGATGCATGGGTCAAGCACGGACTAGGGCAGTTGTACGCCCAAAATCCGTGCGCCTGAGCCAGGAATGGCTCCGGGCAAGCCCGCGTGCAGAACTCACGGGGGGCGCACGCTCGCGCCAAGCGTCCCGCTAATGACCGGCAAGCCTGACTTGTAGCCGGATCAAGCCCGGCCCGATCCACGCGAGGTAGTAAAGCTGTCAGGATGGATTCCGTGCGAAGCAGCAAGGAAAGCGAAAGGTGAACCCTGCACGGGGGGCCGGTAGGCCCTGAATCACCGAACGAGGAAGCTACCGCGGCCCTCGTGCCCACAAGTCGTTAATGACCTGGGATGAGCCCCGCCCCTTTATCGAAAAGATTTTGGGGTTAAGGGGAAGCTCAGCCCAGTCGTGGCGGGTGGGCTAAGAACAAGTCGCTCCTCTTGCGCCTATTGTTTCGATCTACCATAGCTTTTTGCTATCTTCTGTAGCCGCTGTTCTGGCCTAAATCTTTAGTTTTCTTATTTTTGGGAAGTCCTTGTTCACTACATGTGTTTATTCTTCTGACCGTTGATATTTTGATTCGATAATAAATCGGTGTAGATGTAGCAATGTATTTCTTGGTCGTTCTTAGCAACATCGCGTTTTACGCTTGTTCGTAAAACTGCATACCTAGGGTGCATGAAATCGCATGATTTTTTGCACCTATCCAACCGCGTCCCCCGCCAGTACTGACGCGGATTTGACCTAGTTTTGCAGGTGCATGAAAACCCCTCAATCAAGTGCGCGGGCGTGGCGGGGATACGAGCGCGCGCCAGCGGTGTAAATGGCCTGCCTATTACATTCGCATATCAGCCGACCAGCGTATATTGACATACGCTTCTATGCTCTTTAGCCTGCGTGCCTTGTTATTTTCTCCTGCTGGTCTCTCTCATGTGGTTCTCGCCTGACCAGACACTGCCGTTCGGCATGCGGGAAATAAGTCCTTCTTTTCGGCATCTATATCTACCCAATCTGCGCTGGGTTGATGCGCGCATCCGCTATGGACTGGATGCCATGGGTAACCGTATCGAGGAAGAAGTGCGCGATAGCAGTGGTGGACTGAGTGCGTTATCTGAACGCATCAATGCAGATTTGAGCATGCCTGTTGTCCCGGAGGCATCGCCTAATACCATTTGAAATGCTTGTTCAAATCGACCGTATTTAAATTTAGCCGAGCAGCACGAAAGATAAGATAAATGATCAAGTTTTTTATAGCGATGCTCTTGGGCCTTTTTCTTGCGCCAATTTGTTTTGCCGACAATCAGGGTCTCGCAGGTGGCGACTCTCCTGGATATACTCCCGTTCCTTTTATAGGTTACCGTTTAGTAAACCCGGACGGGCCTATCATGCCAACCCCTGCCGAAGCATATACCGCTACTTTTTCTCTTGGCACTCCGCCAAATGTAGACACAATTGTAGAAGCTAAGCGACACCCTATTCACCCGGCAACTAAGTATTGATCAGGCGGCGTACTTGATCCTGGGGTCTTCGAAATAGGAGCACACTCGTTCCGGGGTGTTTTCCAACATCTCCATATGGGCTTTGGTCGCTTGCTTGAGCTTGTCCTTGGTTCGCACCTGAAT
>NZ_PDZH01000113.1 GCF_002735695.1 Chitinimonas sp. BJB300 | reverse complement strand
GTTTACGATCCACGCTTCCTTCCCACGCTCGGTCGCCCTCACGCAGTTGCGCTTCACTTCGTTCGCTGTGATCAACTTACGGCGGGACTTCCACCCGCAGGAGTGCGCCCATGCTGGGCGCACATAAGATAAAAAACGACCGCCTTTGCAGCGGTCGTTTTTTTATGAAGCAGCCAAAGTAGATCAGGTGTTGTAGGCCAGGTTGGGGGCCAGATCGCGCTCGGCTTGTTCGACGCTGACGCCGCGGCGAGCAGCGTAGTCTTCCACTTGGTCCTTCTCCAGCTTACCCACCGCAAAGTATTGTGACTGTGGGTGGCTGAAGTAGAGCCCGCTCACTGCGGCCGTAGGCAACATCGCATAGCCCTCGGTCAATTGCATGCCAATGCTTTCCGCCCCCAGTACGCGGAACATATCGGTCTTGGTGGTGTGGTCGGGGCAAGCAGGGTAACCGGGTGCCGGGCGAATACCCCGGTAACGTTCTTCTGTAAGGTCATCCACCGTCAGGTCTGGCTCGGCTGCATACCCCCATATTTCCCGCCGCACCTTGGCATGCATCAGTTCGGCAAAGGCTTCGGCCAGCCGGTCGGCCAATGCCTTGACCATGATGGCGTTGTAGTCATCGTTGGCAGCTTCGAAGCGCTTTACATGCGAGTCGATATTCAGCCCGCCGGTGACGGCGAACATTCCGACATAGTCGGTCTTGCCGCTGGCTTTGGGCGCAACAAAGTCGGCTAAGCACCAGTTAGCCTTGCCCTCGGCCTTACGGTTTTGCTGGCGTAGGCAATGCATGCTCATCAGCTTGGTACCACTAACAGGGTCGTATAGCTCGATATCGTCGCCCACGCTATTGGCGGGGAATAAGCCGATCACGCCATTGGCCTGCACCCAGTTACCTTCGATTATCTGTTTGAGCATGGCCTGGCCCTCGGCGAACAGGGTACGGGCTGACTCACCTACTACTGCGTCGTTGAGAATCTTGGGGTATTTACCGAACAGTTCCCATGCGTTGAAGAAGGGGCTCCAATCGATGTACTCGGCAATTTCGGCCAGGGGGTAGTTCTCGAATTTGATTAGGCCTAACTGCGTGGGCTTGGGCGGGTTATAGGCAGCCCAGTCGTATTCGCCAACGGGCTGAAAGCGGTTGGCTCGGGCATCGGCCAGTTTGAGTAGATCAAGCTTGCCGCGGGCAGCGTGAATGGTGCGGATGTTTTCGTATTCATTGGCCACTTTGCTGACGTAATCAGCGCGCAGGCTGTCCGACAACAAATTGGAGCAAACACCGACGGCGCGCGAAGCGTCCGGCACGTAGATAACCGGCTGCGGGTAGTTCGGCGAAATTTTGACTGCAGTATGTACCTTCGAGGTTGTTGCCCCGCCAATCAGCAACGGAATACTGAAGCCCTGGCGTTGCATTTCCTTGCCTACGTGGGCCATTTCTTCAAGCGACGGGGTAATCAAACCACTTAGGCCAATGATGTCGGCATTCACTTCGCGGGCGGTATCCAGAATCTTCTGCGCCGGCACCATCACACCAAGGTCAATCACCTCGTAGTTATTACAGCGCAACACTACGCCCACGATATTCTTGCCGATATCGTGCACGTCTCCCTTCACGGTGGCCATGACAATACGGCCTTTGGCGGCTGAATCGACAGTACCAAGACGAATCTTTTCCTCCTCAATGTAAGGCTCCAGATAAGCCACAGCCGCCTTCATCACCCGCGCCGACTTCACCACCTGGGGTAAGAACATCTTGCCCGATCCGAACAGGTCACCGACATGGTTCATGCCATTCATCAAGGGGCCTTCAATCACATTGATTGGCCTTGGCAGGCTTTGGCGGGCTTCTTCAGTGTCTTCGACGATATAAGAGGTGATGCCTTTGACCAGGGCATGGGTGATGCGGTCCTGCAAGGAGGCAGTGCGCCAGCTCAGGTCTTCAGCCTTCTGCGCATTGGCATCCCCTTTGAAGCGTTCGGCCAACGCAATCAGCTTTTCGGTTGTGTCGCCACCATCGGCTGCGGCACGGTTGAGCACGACATCTTCAATGGCATGGCGCAGTTCAGCCGGGACTTCCTCATATACCTCCAGCGCGCCAGCGTTGACGATACCCATCGTCATGCCTTGCTGGATGGCGTGGTAAAGGAACACGGCATGGATGGCTTCACGTACCTTGTTATTGCCGCGGAAGCTAAAGGAGACATTGGAGACGCCACCGGAAATCTTGGCGTGCGGGAGGTTCTGCTTGATCCAACCCGTTGCCTGGATAAAGTCCAGCCCGTACTTTGCGTGTTCCTCGATGCCCGTGGCGACGGCGAAGATATTTGGATCGAAGATGATATCGGCGGGATCAAAGCCCACCTCTTCGACCAAGATGCGATAGCTTTTGCCGCAAATCTCGGTTTTGCGCTCGAAGGTATCGGCTTGACCGACTTCGTCGAAAGCCATCACAATCACGGCTGCGCCATAGCGCTTGCACAGTTGGGCATGCTTGATGAACTCGGGTATGCCTTCCTTCATCGAGATCGAATTGACAATGCATTTGCCCTGTACGCATTTAAGCCCGGCTTCGATGACGCTCCATTTCGATGAGTCGATCATCACCGGCACGCGTGAGATATCAGGCTCGGAAGCAATCAGATTCAGAAAGGTGACCATGGCTTTTTCGGCATCCAGCATGCCTTCGTCCATGTTGATGTCGATCACCTGCGCGCCAGCCAAAACTTGTTGGCGAGCTACCTCCAACGCGGCCGGGTAGTCGCCTGCCAGAACCAGCTTGGCGAAGGCGCGCGACCCCGTCACATTGGTGCGCTCGCCTACGTTCACGAATAAATCGCGGTCGCCGATATTGAATGGTTCAAGGCCCGACAAGCGCGATTTAGGTTCGATCTGCGGCAGGGCGCGTGGGCTTACCGTCGCCAGGGCCTCGGCCATGGCTTGGATATGCGCTGGCGTGGTGCCGCAACACCCACCGACGATATTGACCAAGCCTGACTCGGCCCACTCGCGTACCTGCACCGCCATGACTTCGGGCGATAAATCGTAACCACCAAAGGCATTGGGCAGTCCTGCGTTGGCGTGCACAGAGACAAAGCCTTCCGATATCCGAGCGATTTCTTCCACATAGGGACGCAGTAAGTCGGGACCCAGCGCGCAGTTCAAGCCGTAGCTGATTGCATCGGCGTGGCGCAACGAGTTATAGAAAGCCTCGGTGGTTTGGCCCGTCAGGGTGCGGCCGGATTGATCGGTGATGGTGCCGGAGACCATGACTGGCAAGCGTTCGATGTCAGGATGGTCGTCGAAGTACTTGTGGATGGCGAAGACTGCTGCCTTGGCATTCAATGTGTCGAAGATGGTTTCGACCAACAACAAGTCGGCACCGCCCAGTACCAAGCCATCAATGGCTTCGGTATAGCTTTCCACCAATGCGTCGAACGTGACGTTGCGGTAGCCAGGGTCGTTTACATCGGGGCTGATCGAGCAGGTGCGGTTGGTTGGGCCAAGCACACCGGCACAAAAGCGTGGTTTGTGTGGCGTCTTGGTGGTTTGTGCCACGCACAAGTCTTTAACCAGCTTGGCTGCCGCCACATTCAGTTCATGGACCAGGGCCTCCATGGCGTAATCGGCCATGGCAATGCGGGTGGCGTTGAAACTGTTGGTCTCGATAATGTCGGCGCCAGCATCAAGATAGGCCTGGTGGATGCTTGCGATGATATTAGGCTGGGTCAGCGCCAAGAGATCGTTATTACCTTTCAGGTCGCTAGGCCAATCCTTGAAGCGTTCGCCACGATAGTCCATTTCTCCCAGCGAATGCTGCTGGATCATGGTGCCCATACCCCCATCGAGCATCAGGATGCGTTCTTGCAGAAGGGCGGAAATCTGGGCGCGGCGCGAGGTCATGGGAAGTGCCTGATATTGCGGGGAAAGTGCACGATTTTATCACGTGGACCCATTCCACTTTGGCTTAGGGTGCGCTACGAATATGAATCAGACTCATGATGTGGGGAGGGAATCCCTTTGTTACGCCTGGAAATAATCTTGTAGTTACTGGCAAATAGGCGGCGCTGGTAGCAGTGCTACAAGGCTTTATGCATGAATAGGCTTAATGGGTCTGGTTGGTAATCCCCAAACGGCGTGCACTCGGCAAAGCCCTGTCGGCGGTATAGCGCGATGGCCTCGGGTTGATGGATGCCGGTTTCCAATTTGAGTGCAGTAATACCACGTTGTTGTGCAGCAGACGCTATCCCTGCCATCAGCGCCTTGGCAATGCCCTTGCCTCGACATGCCGGGTCGACATACATGCGTTTGATTTCGGCGTAGTCAGCTTTGGCGACAATGGCGGCGCAGCCGACCGCTTGCTCGCCCAACCAGGCCAGATGGAAGTCGACGTCTGGGTGTGCCAGCGCCTCAATACTGAGTAGGTGATTGGATTCGGCGGGGTAGAGCGATTGCTGATAATCGTCAAGGGCATCGATAAGCCGCCTGGCTTCTGGCTGCATCGGTGAGGTGACTTCGATTCGCAACATGCTAGTCATTCCCCGCTGATTTCCTGTTCCAGGTTTAACTCCTGAATCTTGCGTGTAAGGGTATTGCGGCCAAGGCCCAGGCGTTCGGCCGCCTCAATGCGTTTACCACCTGTGGCGGCAAGCGCGCGGAGGATTAGCGTACGTTCGAATTGCTGGGTCAGCACTTCGATAAAGCCACGCTCCCCTTCGCGCAAAAGGCGGTCAGCCTCATTAGCCAGTTGAGCAGTCCAATTGCCGCCGTTATGGGAAGCGCTGGCTTCACCTTTTAGTTCGGGGGGAAGATCCGCCGGGCCCACTGCTTGGCCGGGTGCCATTACCGTAATCCAGTGACAGAGATTTTCCAGCTGGCGCACATTACCGGGGAAATCAAAGTTTGCCAGTATGCGCATGGCTTCGTCGGTTAGCCGTTTGGCGTCCACACCAAGATCCCGCGCCGAGGTCACCAGAAAGTGACGCGTTAATAGTGGAATATCCTCGCGGCGTTCGCGCAGGGCAGGTAAGCGCAGGCGGATGACATTCAGGCGATGAAACAAGTCTTCGCGGAATAAGCCGTTTTTTACCCGATCTTCCAATGCCTGATGAGTGGCTGCGATCACCCGAACATTGGCTTTGATCGGGGTATGGCCGCCAACACGATAAAAATAACCGTCGCTGAGCACGCGTAAGAGGCGAGTTTGCAGCTCGGGGGGCATATCGCCGATTTCATCCAGAAACAGGGTGCCCCCTTCGGCTTGCTCGAAGCGGCCGGTACGTTGGTTTTGCGCCCCGGTAAACGCGCCGCGTTCATGGCCGAACAGTTCTGATTCAAGCAAGTCTTTGGGGATCGCCGCCGTGTTGATGGCGACGAGCGGCTTGCCACTACGTGGGCTATGCCGGTGCAGCGCGCGGGCAACCAGTTCTTTGCCGGACCCGGATTCGCCAGTAATCATCACAGTGGCGGCGCTTTGGCTAAGTCGGCCGATGGCCCGGAAAACGTCCTGCATGGCCGGCGCTTGGCCAAGCATGTCGGGTGTTTCTTCCTGCGGTATTTCAACTACTTCCTGCTTGAGACTTTCATCCAGCGCTCGGCGTATTAGTTCGACGGCATGGTCAACATCGAAAGGCTTGGGCAGGTATTCAAAAGCACCGCCTTGAAATGCGGCAACCGCACTTTCCAGGTCGGAGTGGGCCGTCATGATAATGACGGGCAGGCGCGGATAGCGTGTTTTCAGCTGACCGAGTAGGTCGAGCCCTGATTCGCCCGGCATGCGGATATCGCTGATGACAACGGCCGGGGTTTCTTGCTTTAAGGCATCCAATGCTTCCGATGCTGAAGAAAAAGCGTGGTGGGTAATACCTTCACGAGCCAGGGCTTTTTCGAATACCCAGCGGATTGAACGGTCGTCGTCGATAACCCAGACAGATTTCATAGGCAGCATTCTTCGCTTTATTTATTGTTTTTGCCGTCGACTGGTATCCAACCATTCAGCGGCAAGGTAATGGTAAAGCTGGTACGGCCTGTCTCACTATCGAATACGATTGTGCCGTTGTGTTGTTGGATAAATGTATGTGCGAGGTGAAGGCCGATGCCGGTACCACCAGGGCGGGCCGAAATCAGGGGGTAGAAGAGGGTTTCGCGAATGTGTTCGGGGATACCAGGGCCGTTGTCGGTAATTTCCAAGGTGAGGCCAAGGGGAAAGCGGCGCCGATTCAGCGTAACCTGCCGAGCAACACGGGTTTTGAGCACGATTTGCCCTGCGCCACGCATGGCTTGGGCCGCATTACGGACAATATTCAGCACGGCTTGGATCAGCTGTTCCTTGTCGCCGAAAAGATCGGGCGCACTGGTGTCGTAGTCGCGCCGTACCGCTAACCCGTTGGGAAATTCCGCCAGCAATACGCTGCGTACCCGTTCCAATACCTCATGGATATTCACTTCACCCAGCTGTGGCAGGCGGTGGGGCGTCAGCAGTTTATCGAGCAGGCTTTGTAGGCGGTCTACTTCATCTACGATGACTTGGGTGTATTCGGTCAGAGCTGGGTCGGGCAGCTCCTTTTTCAGTAGCTGAGCTGCGCCGCGAATGCCGCCGAGGGGATTCTTGATTTCATGCGCCAGGTTACGGATCAACTGCCGATTCGCTACTTGTTGTGCAGCGAGGCGCTCTTCGTTGGCGATCTTGCGTTGTTGGTCGGTGTGGCGAAATTCCAGCACAGTAAAGGCAGGTGACTCGATATCGCGCACGGTGAAGCCGACATGGATGGTATGGCCCAGCCGAACGGCCAGGGCCACATCGTGTTCGGTTACGCTGGCATTCTGTTTTTCGGCGGCATCGAGTGCAGCCAGGATTTCAGCGGGCTCGGAAAAGCAAGCCGATAAGGGTCGCCCGATGGTTTCGCGTGCCGAAAGCTCGAACAGGTTTTCGGCTGCCGTGTTGAGATGACAGACGATTCTCCCGGTATCCAGGACGACGACGGCAGTTTCGATTAATTCCAGGCCAGCAAAGGCGGGATGGGTCATAGACGTTGCCGCAGCGTGAGTTGAGCCAAGATCAGCAGATCCTAGTCTTAGCAAGTTACGGACCACAGCAGGGCACGTTTCCGAATGATATGAAATCAGCGGCTTAGGCGTGTTTTTTCTGATCCAGGCAGGAACGCGCTATTTTAGGGCGCACCGACAGCGCCAGCTTGCACCATTTTAGTGCATCTGGCCTGATTGGAAAGGCATCGATGGTATGAAGGCGAAGAATGTTTCGCTGAGACGTGCCAGATGGGGATGGACTGCGGGTCTACTGCACGCGGGCAATTTCTTTTTGCAGCGTCTCGATGTTCTTTTCATGGAACAGCGTTTTATCGCGTAGCTTGGCATCTTGCGGTGCCGCGGTCAGGCGTTGCCGGCTTTCAGTCAATAGCTTTTGCTCGCTGGCCATCTCATCTTGCAAGATCTGCCGACGACCTTCATCGCGGTTTTTCTGGGTGGCGCTGTCTACGCGAGGGAAGTTGCCGGGCGTCGGGTTGTTGGCTGCACGTGACTGGCCCGAGCGAGGGGCTGGCACACTATTGGGGGGCAATGGATCAAGCTCCATGCGTTTTGCCCCTTTGATGGGGATATTCGAGTAAGTGACCTGACCGTCCTTATCGACGTGCTTATAGATGTCTGCAACGGCAGGTAAAACAAAGCAGGTAATAAGCAAAGGGCGCAGCAGCATGACAATGGGGTGAAAAGCGATGGACGAATCTTAGCATGCCAAAGAAAGAGATATGGCGTGAGTAGGTATAGCCGCCATCGCGGTTTTTACACAGTGTACTAACTCGCCGGTAAGGGTTTGTTGATGGATCCGCCAATCCAATACGGCCGCGGTCTCGGTAGGGCCTGGATTCGCTACAATCACCCACCATGCGCAAACACATTTTGTTGATTGAAGACGAGGCGGCCATTGCCGATACGGTGGTCTATGCGCTCGAACGCGAAGGCTATTCGGTGAGTTGGCATGCGTTGGGGCGTGATGGCTTGGCAGCCTTTACGCAACAGCAGCCCGATCTATTGATACTTGATGTCGGTTTACCCGACCAGAGTGGTTTTGATATCTGCCGCAGTGTGCGCCAGCAATCCCAATTACCTATTATTTTCCTGACAGCACGGGCTGATGAGATAGACCGCGTGGTGGGTTTCGAACTCGGTGCCGATGATTATGTCCCCAAGCCCTTCAGCCCACGTGAACTAGTAGCCAGGGTGCGGGCCATTCTGCGTCGAGGCCAACCGCAGGCAATACCTTTGGCAACCGGGTTGCGCCACGATGTCGCGCGGGCACAGATCAGTCTTAACGGTAGAGCGCTGGACCTGACCCGTTATGAGTACCGTCTGTTGGCAGCGTTATTGGCGGAGCCAGAACGTGTGTTTAGTCGTGCCCAGTTGATGGATAAAGCCTGGGACGAGCCAGAGGCGAGTTTCGAGCGCACAGTGGATGCACATATCAAGAGCCTACGCGCCAAGCTGCGTGAATTGCAGCCCGAGTGTGATCCGATTCGCACCCATCGAGGCCTGGGCTACAGCTTCACTTGGGACAAGTCGTGAGGATTGGCGTCCGCATTTTCCTGGGTTACTTCCTGGTTGTGGGATTGGCGGCTTTTTTTCTGCTGGATACAGCGCACGACAAACTGGAGCCTGCATTACGGCAGTCAATGGAAGACACCTTGGTCGATACCGCGAACCTGTTGGCCGAGTTTGTACAGCCAGAGCTTCAGGCAGGTACGATAGTCAGTGGGCAATTTGCCCAGAAGCTTGAAGCTTTTGCTGCCCGTCGTCTGAACGCCAAAATCTGGGGTGTCCCAAAAGATCGGCCCAACCACCGTATTTATGTGACGGATGCTCTGGGAGTGGTGTTGTATGACTCCGACCACTTGGCGCTGGGGCAGGATTACTCTCGTTGGAACGATGTCTACCGTACCCTACGTGGCCAATATGGCGCACGGACCACACGGGGCGACCCGGATGACCCTGAAACCTCGGTGATGTATGTCGCAGCCCCTGTTTATGGCGATGGTAGCAAGTTGATCGGCGTCGTTACCGTGGCAAAACCATCACGTAGCGTGGAACCCTTCTTTGCGCAGGCATTTGGCAGCTTGGCCCGTGCTGCGGTGATAGTGCTCGTGGTGGGCTTGTTGATAGGACTCTTGCTGTCGTGGTGGTTGACGCGGTCCCTAAGCAGGCTGGTGAGTTATGCCAGCGCAGTGGGAAGGGGCGAGCGTGTGGTGCTGCCCGAACTGGGCGGAGGAGAGGTCGGCCTGCTGGGGCATGCGCTGGACAGCATGCGTAGTCAATTGGAGGGCAAGCAGTATGTCGAGCATTATGTCCATAGCCTGACGCACGAGCTGAAAAGCCCGCTTGCCGCTATCCGTGGGGCTGCTGAGCTGATTGAGCCCGACATGCCGTTTGAGCAGCAGACACGTTTTCTCGGCAATATCCGGCGTGAATCCCAGCGTATGACCGAAATTATCGAACGTCTATTGGAATTGGCGCGTTTGGAAAGCCGTACTTCGTTGCAAGCGCTCGACGATATCGCTGTCGGGGACTTGTTATCGGCTGTCGTAGAAGCCAAGGCTGGGCAAGCTGCAGCATGCGGTGTGGTACTGAAACAGCAGGCTGATGCAGGATTAACCTTACGTGGCGAACGTTTCTTACTGAGCCAGGCGTTAAGTAATCTGCTCGACAATGCCCTCGCTTTTTCACCGACCGGCACCACGATAGAGCTCAGCGCCGAGCGACGCGATGCCGCGGTGGTGCTCAGCGTACGTGATCATGGCCCCGGTTTACCCGACTACGCGCTGCCAAGAGTATTCGAGCGCTTCTATTCCCTGCCCCGCCCCGATGGCACGCCGAAATCGACAGGCTTAGGGCTGCCCTTTGTTAGGGAAGTCGCCAGTCTGCATGGCGGTGACATCCAGCTTGCCAATCACCCGGAAGGTGGTGCGTTGGCCCAGCTTTCGTTGCCGGACTAACCGCTATGCTGTTTTGGCTGAAAAAAATCATTGCTTCCCTATTACTGCCGCCCACCTTGCCGCTCCTGCTAGGGGTAGTGGGCTTATGCCTGCTTAAGCGCCGGCCCCGTATAAGTCGTGTGTTGATTGGATTGGGGCTGTTTGGGGTCTGGTTCTTTAGTGCCCCTGTTACTGTGGACTGGTTGGCGACGCCGCTGGAACAAGCCCGCCCCCCGAGCCTTGCCACTTTGAAAACTGCCCAGGCCATTGTTGTGTTGGGTGGTGGACGTGACCCGGTTGCGCCTGAGTATGGCGGCGAGAGTGTCAGCCAATATTCGCTGGCGCGTTTGCGCTACGCCGCTCGCTTGGCGCGCCAGACCAAGTTACCGCTTTTGTTGACCGGTGGTGCGCCTTCCGGTGGCCGGGCTGAAGCCGAACTGATGGCGGAATCGTTGCGGCTGGATTTCGGGTTGCAAGCACGTTGGGTGGAAAACGCATCTTTGGATACACGCGATAACGCCGTGTTCAGCAGCGTTCTGCTCAAGGCTGCAGGCGTACATCGCATTGTGTTGGTTAGCGACGCCAGCCATTTGCCCCGCGCGCGCTTGGAATTCGAACGACTGGGTTTTGCTGTGATAGACGGGCCCACTCGCTATATGGCCGGCAACTTGGGTAACCGGTTTACTTGGCTCCCTAGTGCTACGGCGGCTCAGGCAGGAAGGTTGGTAGCGCATGAATGGCTGGGCTTGTTGGCCCAACGGCTTCGTCCCGCTGATTAGGGCACACTTGAGCCCACCTTGCGTTTCAGGTGCGCCGCACCACTTCACATAGCTTCACATTCAACGCATCGTCAGCACATATGGCTTTGGCAGACTGCCTCCTGTCGATTCTTGGGAGGAAATGTGATGTCGAAGTCATTGATGTGGAAACTTGCCGCGATTGGCGGGTTGATTATTCTGTTGTTGATACCGCTGGGTATGGTCAATGGCTTGGTAAGCGATCGACAACACTACCGTCAGCAAGCCATTGCGTCGATCGCCGATGGCACGGCAGGCAGCCAGACGTTGGCTGGGCCTGTGTGGGTGCTGCCATACAAACAGTTGATGCTTGAGCCTATCGACGGAAAGCCCGATCAACACCGTGAAGTGTGGCGTGACCGTACAACGGCGCTCTTGCCCGATAAGCTGTCGGTTGCCGGGCAGCTCAAAACCGAAACACGTCAGCGTGGCATCTACCGTACGCAGGTCTATAGCACTGAGCTGGCGGTGACGGGGCATTTCCAACTACCAATCCGTGCGGGCCTCGCAGCAGATACCCAAATTCAGTGGGGCCAACCTTATCTGAGCGTTGGCATTGCCGATGTACGGGGTATCAAAACCAGCCCAAGAATCAACTGGGGGAGTAGCACGTTGGATTTTGCGCCGGGTGCCCGGCTCAAGGCATTGGGTGGTGGTATCCATGCCAACTTGGCGGCTTATGACGGCGCGGCGGCAAGTATTCCCTTCAGTTTCAAGCTAAGCCTCAACGGTATGGACGACCTGAATGTGGTGCCACTGGGCCGTGATACCGAAGTCAGTCTGCAATCGGATTGGCGCCATCCGAGCTTCAGTGGCCGCTTTTCGCCCGAAGACCGCGCTGTCAGCGACAAGGGCTTTACCGCCCGTTGGCGAACCAGTTGGTTCTCGACCAACCTGAGCGAGCATTTTGAGCAATGCGCTACCAGTAGTCAGTGCGAGCCATTTCAGAATGCGCGCCTTGGCGTGCGGTTGATCGAGCCGGTTGATGCCTACCTGCAAACCGACCGTGCGGTGAAGTACGGTTTCCTGTTTGTCTTCCTCACCTTCTGTACTTTCTTCCTCACCGAGGTACTCAAGCGTATCGCCATCCACCCTGTGCAATACGCCTTGGTTGGTTTGTCGTTGGCGGTGTTCTTTCTCTTGCTCTTGTCGTTTTCCGAACAATGGGCTTTTGGCCCGGCCTACCTGTTGGCGGCGTTGGCTTGTGTAACGCAAAACGCGTTTTATGCCAGCCATGCGTTGGGTAGTCGTTGGCGTGGGCTGGGTTTTGCCGGCTTGCTATCGGCGCTGTATGGCCTCTTGTATGTGCTGTTGCGCTCAGAAGACCATGCATTGCTGTTGGGGTCGCTGCTTCTCTTCGGCCTTTTGACCACCGTGATGGTGCTTACCCGGAAGTTGAATTGGTATGACCTGGCCAGCCCACCCAAGTCCCAAAACGAAGAGACGGTCTAAATGCCTAGCCCCAGCAAACGCCTTGATCTGCGCAGACTGATTTGTGCAACCCAATGGTGTGGCCTAATCCCGATGTTGATCGGTAGCGCCATATTCCTACTCTGGGTTTGGTCGGCCAGTACGCTACTGCCCTTGCTGGGGTTGCTGAATATGGTGTTGGGGCTATGCCTGTTTGGTGCGGGCATGGGGCTGCTGTATGCCGTGCGGCTGCGAGCCGGTGATCGTTGGTTGCCGGGCACCGCCATGGCGGCAGCGCTCTTGTTTGGGAATTTCCCGTTGGCGATTACTTATGGTGGGCTGGGTTCACAAATCGAGCTTGGCCGCCAGCGCGAGGCTGCGTGTCAAGCCATGCGAACCAACACGTTATACACGGGTGCCGCCGATGCCCGGCGTGTCTGTAAGCAGTGAATTTTTTAGGATTTTTGTGATGCTCGAAACTATTTCTGAAATGCCATTCTTTATCTATCTAACTGATGTTACGCAGTAGCTGCGAGAAGCAGCTGTAACTGATCATAAGCCGCGCGGGAGGCGTTGATCAGTAACTTGCGGCAAAGTGCGAATGGGTTCTTCTGCGTCTTGATGCTCAGGCATTC
>NZ_PDZH01000112.1 GCF_002735695.1 Chitinimonas sp. BJB300 | reverse complement strand
CGTCCGGTTTCGGTATCTGAACCCGGCGCACCGGCAGTGGCCGATAGCTCCCGTTCAGCAACTGATCCCGTACCTGCGGCCATGCCATTTGCAGCATGCCCTTGGTGGCTTCTATGTCCAGACCATCCACACCAGCGCTACCGACGTTCGCTTTGACGCGCTTCCACGCTTGTATCAGGTTCTCCCGCGCCAGAGCCCGTTCCAGCAGCCCCGGCACTGAGCTGTCTTGCCCTTGCTGCGCCAGTCGTGCTTCATCACGCACTGCTTTAGGCTTGGCTTCACCTCGCCCGCCAGCAGTTCGCCCAGATCGCCCCGGCTTCTGATGCCTTGCACCACCAAGCAGCATGGAAACAGACTCTCCTTCTCGTTCAGCCCTTCGCTCCAGACTGGCAGCTACTATGGCTTCTGCTGACTTCTCGCACCGGCTAAAAACCGTCGCCCTTTCAGGCATAAGGCGAGATCTTCCCAGGTAAGAACGCACTCCTTCACCGCACAACCGCCGGATTTACGCCACCTTGCCTTGATCACGAGAGCTTCGCGGAGTCATGCCCGCTCGCCCTGCTCGGCAGCGCCTTCTATCCGGTTCTTGTCCATCGGCTCGCGGTTTACGATCCACGCTTCCTTCCCACGCTCGGTCGCCCTCACGCAGTTGCGCTTCACTTCGTTCGTTGTGATCAACTTACGGCGGGACTTCCACCCGCAGGAGTGCGCCCATGCTGGGCGCACATAATAGAAAAAGGCCGACTAGTCGGCCTTTTTTGCACTTCAAACCAAAATACTGCTACTAACAACCAGTAGTAATTGACGCCGTTAAGGTAATGTTTGCAGTATTAACACTAGTTGGCTCACACTGCTTAACCGAACCGCCATTTGAAGAGCCGCCAAAAGTGTGCATACCTTTCTTGCTAGCCGACTTAACACCAACGGCCGTCGCGTCACCATCATAAGCCAATACCACGTTGGCAGAACAATTTAGCTTAAACGCCTCTAATACATAACCTCCAGCTGCACTTGATTGGATGTCTGCCTGCTGAGCTTTGACATCACCGGAACAAGAGGTAACACTTCCCGCATGAGCAAAAGGTGCAGCCAATGACAAAGCCAGCATGCCACCCATAACAACAAGTTCAGTTTTGTTTCTAGCGTCCATAATTTTCTCCAAATAACCTGTTTTGAATCAAAAAAATAATTGTCGAACTTATTGCTGTGACGAATTAGATGACACAAAAGCTGTTAATGCATTCTTAGCATCAGATTGAGCAGCTTTGTCTTGTCCCTTTTTCTGATACTCAGCAAACTGAGGGATCGCAATAGCAGCCAAAATACCGATAATAGCAACAACAATCATCAATTCAATCAAGGTAAAACCTTTTTGAAGCTTTTTCATTCTGATACTCCTAGGGTTAGTTAAAGCAAGGTATTACATTCAGCAATTTCATAATTCTATTCATAAGCACATACTGTGCCACTAACTATTGGGGCCATTTGCCTGGAATTTCGTAAGTGCATTCCTCGCATCTGTTAACGCTGCTTTGTCATTCGCTTTCTTCTGATACTCAGCAAACTGCGGGATAGCAATCGCCGCAAGGATGCCAATGATTGCGATGACAATCATGAGCTCAATCAGCGTAAAACCGGCTTCTCGTAGTGGGTACATCACCGCGTGCCCAGAATTCATCTTGATGACTCCTTCAGCAACCTTCATTCCAATATAGGGCGAGCTTCAAGCCCAGCTACGAGCCTTAGCCCGGTTGCTTGATCACTACAGCGGCCATATTAAGCAGCTCAACCTCATTTACAGCATCAATCTGTGCGGGTTCCAAGAATGCTTTCGCGTAATCTAGATAGACCTTTTCACGGATAAAAATTTCGAAAAGGCTTGCATCTACGTGCTGATCTCGTGTCATACGAGCCAAAATTCCAAGCGACTCGCTTAGTGTCTTACCTGGCTTGTATGGCCGATCTCGTGCGGTTAGTGCTTCAAATATGTCAGCAATACCCATCATTCGGGCCTGTGCGCTCATTTGTTCTTGCGTCAACCCTCTTGGGTAGCCTTTGCCATCCATACGTTCATGGTGCCCACCCGCGTATTCAGGTACGTTGGTTAAGTGTTTAGGCCACGGCAGCGCTTCCAGCAAGCTGATCGTCACATCAATATGGTGGTTGATGATTTTTCTTTCGCCAGCCGTCAAAGTACCGCGGGTGACACACAAGTTTTCCAATTCGTCATCGCTGATAAAGGGAATAGAGTGACCATTTTCGTCAGTCCAACGATAGCTTGCGATTTGCCTGACCCGCTCCTGTCGTTCTGGAGGCATGAATTCACCTCCCAAATTCATTTGCCGTAGGAAAGCACGGTCCTTGTCGTATTGAATTAATCGCTGTTGATAGTCAGGTTCAGACAGCTCACCACGTAGAAAGGTAATCTCAACGTCTCGTTTGAGCACTTCGAAGCGGGTATCAATCAATTTAATCCGGTCGAATATGGTTTCCAGCTTGGTAGATTTATCAACAACGTGAACTGGCGTGGTAATTTTACCGCAATCATGCAATAGCCCAGCAATTTTTAATTCGTAGCGATCTTTCTCGCTCATCTTAAATGATTTGAATGGTCCCCAATCAACTCGATCGGTTGCTTCAGCTAGCATCATGGTCAATACAGGTACCCGTTCACAATGGCCGCTGGTATAGGGGCTTTTGTCATCAATCGCAGCATTAATCAGTTTAATCAACGCCTCAAATAGCGCCTCAAGCTGATTAATCAATTGTCGATTAGTCAGTGCTATTGCTGCCTGGGAAGCCAACGATTCAACCAAACGCTGGTCGGCAATGGTGAACGGTTGTATCTCACCAGCAGAATCCAACGCATTGATGAGTTGCAACACACCAATGATTTCATTTTCGTGATTGCGCATCGGTACTGTCAGGAAAGACTTTGATAAATAGCCATTCACTGCATCAAAGTGCTTGGTGCCTGAAAAGTCATAGCCCTGTGCTTGGTAGGCATCCGCTATATTAATCGTATGGCCAGTTAGCGCAGCATAACCAACCACAGTACTAAAGTCGGATGAACCATCCGGACGATGTAGTGCGATAGGCGGAATGGGCGGTTTCTTACCCGTACTGCCACCCAAAGCAATGCCTAGGGAAGAAGTACGAACAAATTCGAAGTACAGTTTGTCATCCTTTAATAAATAAAGGGTACCTGCATCAGCTTTGACCAAATCTTTGGCTGCAATCAGGATGTGCTCGACAAGACAATTGATGTCTCGTTCGCTGGATAGGGCGATGCCGATAGCATTCAGCCTATCAAGGTGCAGCATGAGTTCGTCAGCGCTCTGCATAGACTTGATCTCACCCGTAGCCAGGGCGAAGCCTGACTACTACGCTATTTGATACACACTGCACGCACCTGATGAAGATCCGTAGCGCCTTGCAGTACTTTCTCAATCCCATCCTGCTTTAGAGTCCGCATACCTTCCTCCAGCGCTACAACCAAAAGCTCCGCCACCCTTGCGTGCTCCTGGATCTTTTTCTTGATGGCATCAGTACCGACCAGCAATTCATGCAGACCAACGCGACCTTTATATCCAGTTTTATTACAGGCATCACAACCCACAGGCTTATATAGCGTGAATCGGCCCGACTTATCAGCATATTCCTTTCGCCACTCATCCAATAAAGTCTGCTGTGCCACGATGGGGTCTTGTGCCCATCGAGTCGAATGTTTCAACTCTTCCGCATACTCCGTCAGTATCAGCCCTATTTCGGCCTCATCAGGCTGATAAGCCTGTTTGCATTTGCAAAGCCGCTTGGCCAAGCGTTGCGCCAGAATACCTAGCAGGGCATCCGAAAAATTAAACGGGTCCATGCCCATATCCAGCAATCGTATAATCGACTCAGGTGCTGAGTTGGTATGCAATGTTGCCAACACCAAGTGCCCTGTAAGCGATGCCTCGATACCCGTTGATGTCGTCTCCTTATCCCGCATTTCACCGACCATGATCACATCCGGGTCTGCACGCAGGAATGCCTTCATGGCAGTTGCAAACGTCAGCCCTGCCTTGGGATTCATCTGTACCTGACGTAGACCTTTCTGGGTGATTTCCACCGGATCTTCCGCCGTCCAAATCTTGGTCTCCGTGGTATTGAGGTACTTCAACACCGAATGCAAGGTGGTAGTTTTACCTGAACCCGTAGGGCCACAGACAAAGAATAGACCATAGGGCCTGGATATAACCTGCTTGAGGGTGACTTCATTGTGTTTGCTGAACCCCATCTTATCGAGCGGCATGGGGTCACCCGATGCCAGGATCCGCATGACCACATCTTCCATCCCACCCGCCGTAGGCACCGTGGCAACTCGCAGCTCAATGTCCAGGGGACCATATTTCTTGAACTTGATCTTGCCATCCTGCGGTTTGCGCCGCTCTGAGATGTCCAAGTCACACATGATCTTCAAGCGCGTCACGATAGGGTCGCGATACCCGGCCGGCACTTCGATATAGTTGGCTAGAGAGCCATCCTTACGAAAGCGGATTTCAGTCTTGTTTTTGCCAGGAAAAGGTTCGATATGAATATCTGATGCGCCTTGATGGTAAGCATCGATAATAATTTTATTCACCAGCTTGACCACTTCATTGTCCTGCGCCATGGACAACGCTTCAGCACTTAGCCCGGTCTCATCATCATCGTCTTCAGCCATACCCGACAGCAAATCACCAATACTGCTACTGTCAAAGTCACGGCCCGCACCAAAGAAAAGATCGAGCGATTGTCGAAACTCTTGCTGACTACACACGCGATAAATTAGCTTCTTGCCAGGGTAGACTTGGCCTAAAAGACCATTGCTGCGCACTCTTTCCGGGTCGGGCGTAAGGACCAGGATGCCATCCTTCAACTCCTCAAGCGGTAGCCACAAGCTAGACTCCGCGAATTCGCGCTTTAGGGTCCGAAAAAGATCCAGCGGACGAACTCGTTCAGCCTTGAAAGGCTCGTAATCCACGCCAAAGTACCGTGCAAGCGCCCCTCCCAGCTGAGCAACTGTTACCCGGTATTCATTGACCAAGACCTGCTCAGCTTCAACCCCCTGCTCACGTGCTGTCTTGATGGCTTGCTCCAGCTCAACAGCAGAGAGCACCCCCTCCGCCACTAGGCCATCATACTTACCTCGCCCAAGTACCGGGCTGCCCCCCTGCCGCTGACGCAGCGCAATGGCCAAGGTATGGCACAGCTCAATTGCCCCCTTCTCCACCAGCGGTGGGAACGGGCGTCCTGCACGGTTATTGATCAGTTGCACAACCCCGAACAGCTCGCTGGATTTTTCATCGAGCACAGGTGCCACCATCATTTGCTTGGTGCGATAACCCGTACGATTGTCGATTTCCTGCAAGAAATGAAGCTGTGGACTCAGCTGCTTCAACTCCGCCAAGTCATAGACGTCCTTGATATTCACCAACTTCTTATTCAGGGCGACATAACCGGCCACACTCTGCTCATTAACCGGTAGCTTGATGTCCTGCGAGGAGTTCAGCCCTGTTTTAACCCTGGAAGTAATGGTTTTTTGCTCAGCGTCGATCACATAGATGGTTAGTCGGTCAGCATTGCAAAGGTCGCAAATGTCCTGACTCACCTCCAGCATGATCTCATCCACATGGGTTGTGGCGTGAATCTTGTTGGTGACCGCCTGCAAATCTCGCCTGAATTCCAGTTCGATGCTCAACTCTGGCGTTGGGGATTTGGTGGCATGACTCATGGTCTATCAGAACTCCAGGACCTGGCCGTTCTTGAGCATTTTTGGCCGGAAAGCAGCAGCTAGTTCGCCTATTTCCTGCATGGTTAGCTCAATCTCTCCGGGCTTTAGGTGAGTGATATGAATTTCGGCAGGCTTTGCCAGTTTCTGCAACTCGCTAGCCAGCATGGCTGGGCAAAGATGGTACGAAGCTTCAGCCAGCGCTCGTTCGTGGTTGCAGAAAGCCGTCTCAATAATGAGCGCCTTCAAATTCCCAATACCATTGATGATAGGCCAGAAGGCATCATTTACCGTGGTATCACCCGTAAAGACAATGCTGTAACGGCCAGAATCTAATTGATAGCCCACGGCCGGAACCGTATGCAAAGCAGGCAACGCCGTAATAGTCAGGTTGGTTTCCGGCTGGATAGAATCACCCAATTCAAAAGGCACAAATCTTAAAAATGGGGCGGATGCATCAGGGATCACTCGGAAATCGGGCCAGACCTTCCAGTTGAAGATGTGCTCGCTCAAAATAGCCAGGGTCGATGCACTGGCATAGACAAGCAAAGGTTTACGGCGCATCGCCCCAACGGTATCGACCAAGAGCGGCAACATCGCTATATGGTCCAGGTGGGAGTGGGTAAGGAACAGATGGTCGATTTGCACCAACTCGGCCACAGACAGGTCGCCAAGTCCGGTACCAGCATCGATCAGGGTATGCCGCCCGACCAAAAAAGAAGTCGTTCGCTGGCCGCCGCCTATTCCTCCGCTGCAACCCAGCACCTTAAGCCGCATATTTTGTCCCCTACCCCATTGCGCACAGCACTGCGGCAGTGGGGCATCACTTATTTACTATCGAATTCATATACGCCATCCCAGTCTGGGGGTGGCACAAATTGACGAAAATGCGCAATGCGGCTGAGGTAGAGCGCATAAACCACACTGTCGGGCCGCTGTTTTTGCAGATTCAACAGCTGCAACTCGGCCATGTCCCAGTTCTGACTGCGGTATAGCTTCAGTACCTGATGAAATAATTGAATCTCACCAATTAAGGCTTTATCAACTTCACTCGCCAGCCCCAAGGGTTCGTAGATGGTGACAGGCTCATCCTTACCCTTCACGCGAACTCGGTCAAGCTCCCTGAAAACTACTGTCTCCCCGGCCACAGCGCGGGTCGACTCACCCACCAGCATGCCGACTCCATAACGCTTGGTGATACTTTCCAGACGAGAAGCCAGATTCACAGCATCGCCCATTACTGTATAGGCTTTACGGATTTGAGAACCCATATCCCCGACCGTCATTCGACCTGTATTAATACCAATGCCAATTTCGATAGGCGGCCAACCTCGATCACGTAAGCTGGGGCCCAAGTCCCGTATTGCGCGCTGCATAGCCAAACCTGCCAGTACCGCATTGCGCGCATGGTCAGGATCGTGGATCGGCGCTCCCCAAAATGCCATTACGCAGTCACCCATATACTTATCGATCGTGCCGAGATACTGGGTACGTATCACTTCAGAAAGCGAAGTAAGAAACTCATTCATAAAACGGGTGAGTTCTTTGGGATCCATGCTTTCCGAGATAGTGGTAAATCCACGCACATCGGAAAACAACACTGTCAGCTCACGACTTTGCCCTTCCATGGAATACTTTTCCGGTTGCTCGCTCATCTTTGCAACCAATTCCGGCGGCACATATTGGCCAAACAGGCTGGCCATCTGTTTCTTATTACGCGATTCAAAGAAATAGCCGCATGCCATTGAAATAGCGTAAAGCAGCAGAATGGACAACAACGTTGACGCCAAGGGCAGCGCCAAATGGCCACGTTGCCACAATATAAAATTGCCAGCTGTTACAACTACAAGCAAAGCAACCGTAACCAGCGTACCCGCCAAAGGGCTGAGCCGAAGCAGCGCCAGCAGCAACACTACGCCACAGATGAAAATCAAGAGAATCTCAGCAGCGCGTAGATAATCAGGTTGCGCTGGCAAACTGTTGTCCATCATGCCGGCAATCATATTGGCGTGTACTTCCACCCCGGGGTAGACCGCATCGACCGGCGCAACGCGCAAATCCAATAGCCCCGGCGCCGTCGTACCTATCAACACCATGCGCCCCGCCAGAATCTCTCGATTAACTCGCCCTTTGAGCACGTCGCTGGCAGACAAATAGGTGAAACTACGTGCGTTGCCACGATAAGGCACCAATGCACGGACATGCTCGTCCACCGGCACCGTCAACGGCCCTACCTTCAACCACTCCAGCGGCTGATAGGACTTGAGCGGAGAAGCGCCATAAATGGGCTCAATCTGGGGGAAGTTCAGATAGGTTCGTACCATAGCCAACGAGAGCGACTCGTAGTAACGCCCCTCATGCTCTACCAGCATGGCAACGCGCCTGGTCACGCCATCAATATCGGTCAGGGGGTTGAAATGTCCGGAAGCGCTCGCCCGGCTCATCAGTACAGGCAGATTGGCGCCGTAGCCCGGGGCTTCTATCGCAGAAACACTACGGCCCTTGAAAATCCCAGCCGGCAAAACGGGTTTGGGCAGGACGCCCGAGCGATTCGCATTGGCTTCGAAACTGAAGTAGTAGCCCAACACCACAGCGCGCTCGTACAAGCTATCGGCCAAACGGGCATCGTAATCGAGCTGCTTGGCCAGCCCCTCAAATTTCGACTGAAATGCAGGGTCATCCTTGAATGTAGTCCCCGCCAGTTGCTTCAATACGGGTAAGCCAGAACTGTCGTCCTTCTCGGCAAACACAATATCGAAGCCAACTGCCGCAACCTTGTAATCCTGGGTCAATTTGTCGAGCAGTTGCGCCACCAAATTACGTGGCCATGGCCAGCGCCCCATTTCAGCCAGGCTCTTCTCGTCCAGATCAACCACAACCACTCGCGGATCAACTCCGCCCGGCATGGTCTTGACCAAGCGTGCATCGTAAAGCCAAAGATCAATCTGCTCGATAACCCGCGGACGCCATAGCTGGTCGGCATAGCCGAGGAAAAAACCCAGGACCAGCGTACTCAGCAGTAGTTGCAGCCAGTATCTACGCAGCGTTTTCATTCGGTTTACTTGTAGAAGAACTCCATCTTGATACCGGCAAGCTCAATCACATCGTGGTTCTTCAGCGCTTCGGCCTGGACCCCAATTTGCCTGCCATTGATCTGAGGACGATTGCCACCCTCCACATGGGTAAGGAAATACGCGGTATGACGGCGGGTAATAATCGCCACCTGTACACCTGGCTTGCCCAGCGATGTCAGGTTCTTGACCAGATCAAGCGACTTGCCAGCATTGGCTCCCGATAAAACCTTGATGGCAGCAGGTCTTGGCGCTTCCGCTACAGGCGCGGCTGTACTCGGTACTTGCTCAGGGGCTGGGGCTACTGTCTGCGGTGCTGGCGCCGGAGCGGGTGGCATGGCCGCAGCAGCGGCCGGGGGCGATGCAACGGGCGCTGGCACAATCGGCAATTCCATTACGGTGTCTTGTGCTGCCGATGTACTCTGATGAGCCGGGGGAACAGGCTTCAAATCTCCGACACGTATCACCATGGTTCGATCAAGATCATCCTGAACAGGCCTACTGGCCTTCACACCCCCCTCACTTTGATACTTGAGCCGGTATTTTCCGATCTCGACCACGTCGTTGTCCTGCAGCAACTGTCGCTGTATCGGCTTTCCATTGACCATCGTACCGTTGGTGCTGTCCAGATCCTCCACGAAAAGCTCCTGGCCAATGATGTTCAACCTGGCGTGCTCGCCCGATACGGCAAGGTTGTCGATCTGCAGGTCATTGTGAGGCTTACGCCCGATACGCAGCGAATCGCGTTCGAGTTTGACCTCACGCAACATCACGCCATCAAGGCTCAATACTAATTTAGCCATTGGTGTTTCCTTTAAAACCGCATCAGCGGCCAAGCCAGCCCATCAGGCGGGCGCCTAAGCCACGCGCTGCGGGAAATTTTCGATTGATACGAACCAGAATGACGGAGACGTTATCGCGCCCACCATTGTCGTTCGCCATTTGTATTAGCTGCCCAGCTGCCTGGGGCAGGTCGGTATTCAAGCTGTTCAGGACCTTGGCGATTTCTTCATCATCGACCATGTCGTTGAGGCCATCGGAGCAGAACAGGTATAGATCACCCAGCAGCACCTCGTAATCATTCAACTCCGGGTCTAACTGTGGGTCGATACCGACCGCACGGGTCACCAGATTTTTATTCTGCGACTGTTTGGCTTGTTCCTTGGTGATAACCCCATTGTCCAATTGTTCCTGCAAGAGGGAGTGATCGCGCGTCAATGTCTGCAACAAGCCATCCCGCAAGCGATACAGGCGTGAATCCCCGATATGGGCAACCGTCACCCTGTTATCGTAAAACAGGCCGGTGACCAAGGTAGTACCCATGCCGGCACATTGCGCCTGGCGCTGTGCCGTCTGAAAAATAGCCAGATTGGCTTTTTCAATTTCCAGCCGCAGGATACGGTGGGCTGCGGGCTTTTGGCTCATTGCCTCCGGCAGATAAGGCGGCATGACTTCAATCGCTGCTTTAACACCTTGTGACAGCAGGGTCGTTGCAATACCGCTGGCAACTTCGCCGGCGTTATAGCCGCCCATGCCATCAGCCAGAATCACCAACCCGGCTGCCGGATCAAAATCAATGGCATCCTCATTATGGCCTCGCACCATACCTGGGTCGGTAAGCCCAACCATCTCCAGCGCGTTGGCTAGCTGTGTCATTGGCGATTCTCTTTACGCGTTGCCGCGCACTGCTTGAGCGCATCGGCAAATTCCTGTCCGGTTTGAAAGCGCTCGTCAGCGTTTTTCTTCATTGCCTTGTCAATGATGTCGACCAGACAATCGGGCAGGTTAGGATTCAAATCCTTGGGATTACTGTAGGACTCATTAGCGATACGAAACATCAACTCCGCCATCGACTCTCCTACAAACGGCAGTGCGCCAGCCGTCATCTGGTACAACATAACGCCCAGGCTGAACAAATCAGACCGACCATCTATCTTCTTGCCCGACAACTGTTCGGGCGACATGTAACTTGGCGTCCCCAGGACCATACCCGTACGCGTCTTGCTCGAATCTGTAATGCGGGCAATGCCGAAGTCGGTCACCTTCGCTATTTTGGTCGTGGTCTCATACATGATATTGGCTGGCTTGATATCGCGATGAACCACATTTTGCTTGTGGGCATAATCCAGCGCCTCGGCCGTCTGTATGATCAGGTTCATTACCTCGATAATAGGCAACAATTGGCCTGCCTTGGTATGCGGCACCAAATCCTTGCCTTTAAGAAATTCCATCGCGATATACGCCAGGTCGTGCTCTTCACCGGCATCGTAGATCGTAACGATATTCGGATGGTTGAGCCGCCCGGCCGTCTCAGCTTCGCGAAAAAAGCGCTTACGGGCATCTTCCAGTTCATCGGCCTCAAACTCCTGGCTTAACGCCAAAGTCTTGATGGCCACGACGCGGCCGATCTTGGGGTCTTTACCAAGATAGACGATGCCCATCGCGCCTTTACCCAGCTCTTTTTCTACTTGATAACGACCGAGCATGGGCTTTTCGACAGCGCCACCCGCCAAAATCAACGTACTCGCGTTGCCACCCATGCCACCCCCACCCAGCACCACCGTCTCGGCCAGCTGTTTGGCACGGCTGAGTTTCTGGTCCAAATCCTTGAATTTGGGGTTGAAGCCCGCCATGTAGCGATAAACCATCTCAGCCTTGTTGAACTGGCGTTTGCGTTCAAAATCCAGCGCCAGATTGTAAAGCGTGTCCATCATCGACTCATCGATCGGTACCTTGCGGAACTTGTCAAAGGCCATATCAAGCTGGCCTTGGTTCTGGAATGCCAAACCCAGCATGCGATTTGATTCCGCCGCCCCTAGTTCAGATTGCTCCTTACCCCGCTCGGTCAACAAGAAGCGTTTAGTCGTCAGCACCAGATGGCCAAACAGAAGCAAAGCTGCCGGCGTCATCAATTCCAACCAGATCATCTGAGTCGACATCAAGATAAAGTGAGTCACTACCAGTAACGTAAACAAACCCGCCGTCAAAAATGCGGCAGGGCCAGCCTTGAGGCGCGGCAATAAGAGCATCAGATATGCTCCCACCAATAGGCAGAGCAACAGTTTGAGCCAATACGCCCAGCTTGGGGCCGTGAAATATTGCTGTTGCATGATGCTGGAAACATTGTGCGCCAGCATATTGACTGGCGACATGCCCACACCACGTGGCGTTACAAAGGTTGTGCCCAACCCGGAAGCTGTCGTACCAATCAGTACGATCTTGTCGTGGAACTTGGCAGCCGGCACCTTGCCCGATTGCACATCAAAAAAAGAATCGGTCGTAAAGGCAGGCTGGTTGCCTTGGTCGGGGTAGAAATACGTCAGCAGCGCTGAATTGGCGTCAGTACGCAGGGTCAAACCACCCAGTTGTACCGAATGACCATACTTGGTCACGATTTGGTCTGGCGGCAGGTTCAAGCTCTTGGCTACCGCCAGCAAGGCCAGCGATGGATAAAGCTTATCGTAATAGCGCATCACCAACGGCTCTACGCGCACTACGCCATCCGCCAGGTCGGGCAGCCCGGTCAAGTGGGCAATGCCGGCGGCTTTGCTGCCAATGGCAGCGATCGGGGCCACCATGCGTATGCTGGGCACCGGCAATCCTCCGCTTGGGTCACCACCGCCACCCACTTCATTTCGCTGTACATAAGCAGGCGTTTCGCTGTCAGGGTTGCCTTTGGGCTCGCCCGGATCAAGCAACATAGGCAGTAAAACATTACCGGCATGCGCCACGCTGACAGCCAATTGGCTGTCGAAATCCAGCTTGGCAGCGGCCTCTTCCAGCAAAGCGCCAAAGTGGTCTGGCCCAGCCGGCTCGGCAGCCACTTCACCCATCGCCCCCGCAACCTCTGCTGCGCTGTGGCTTGCCCGTTGTTCGCGATAGAGTTTCAGGAGCTGTTTGATATAAACCGCCCCCTTATCTTCCTGCGGCTCGGTAAACAGCACGGAACTGACGATAAGTTTGGGTTTGCCTGCGGCCAGTTTATCCAGCAATTGGGCATGCACATCGCGAGACCACGGCCAGCGACCAATATTGTCGATGCTAGTCTGGTCGATGGCGATGATCGCAACCCGGTCACTTGGATGCCGCTCGGTCAGGCTAAGTCCGCTGTCGTAAGCCTTACGCTCCAGGGCGGCCAGCAGATTGGTCGTCAGGCCGATCACAGCAAACACCACCACCACCGCCAGCCCGACAAACCAGTCCGTTTTCCAGAATGGCGCTTTCATTGATGCTCCCGAACTGCTCGCTTATGATTGCAGCAAGATTAGATGGCAAGCGGCGGCAAAGCTAGCATATAGGCTGCTTCCACACTAAACCGCATATACAAGGACGGATATGTCTGCCGCCCCTCCCCTTCCCGGGTTCATTGCCACAATGAATCCATCATCGAGTCAATGACGCCTGATAACCTGTTCAATGTCTGCTGCGCGTCGGCGATACGGCGTTGAAAACACCCTCGGAATGCTCATTTACCCTTAGTAACTGATGTTACGCAGTAGCTGCGAGAAGCAGCTGTAACTGATCATAAGCCGCGCGGGAGGCGTTGATCAGTAACTTGCGGCAAAGTGCGAATGGGTTCTTCTGCGTCTTGATGCTCAGGCA
>NZ_PDZH01000111.1 GCF_002735695.1 Chitinimonas sp. BJB300 | reverse complement strand
CACCTACCATCGCCGACAAGCCCGTTGCTGTCGCCGCACCAAACGTGCTCAGCAAATAGTCGGTGTACAAATCGAGTTCTTTGTTCTTCATGGCGACAGGTTAGCGTATGCACTGCGTAACATCAGTATTTTATTAGGAAGCCAATATGCGTACTACCATCAATCTCGATGATGCTTTGCTCGATCGGGCCCGGCGGCTGACCGGCGTACAAGAGCGTGGTGCGCTTTTGCGCGAAGCGCTTATGGCCCTTATCCAAAGAGAAAGTGCTAAGCGTTTGGCTCAATTGGGTGGTTCTGAACCCACACTGCAAATGGTTTCGCGTCGCCAGTCCGAACCAAAATGATTCTGGTTGACACTTCAGTTTGGATAGACCATCTGCGTTATGGCGATGTCCAACTCAAGCTATTGCTCGAGAATGGGATGGTACGTGTCCATCCCATGGTGATTGGCGAACTGGCCTGTGGGAATCTCAAGACAAGGGAAACGGTATTGGACTTACTGCAGTCCTTACCAACTGTTCGGTGTGCTGAAAATGAAGAGGTATGAGGTAGCCTGAATTCCGTAGACACGCCTGATGGGTAAAATTGAGCCAACAGGAGGCTGCGGTGAGCAAGAGAAAAACACAAAGCTATACGTCGGAATACCGAGCAGAGGCCATCAAGTTGGTGCTTGACCAAGGATTACCGGTTGCCGAGGCGGCAACACGGTTGAATATGAATCAGGGCACGCTGGCTTACTGGGTGACCCAGGCGCGCAAAGGCAAGACAGCAAGCGCTTCAGGTGCAGGTATGCAAAGCGCTGTCGAATTGGCTGCGGAGGTCCGGCAACTGCGTCGGGAGCTGGCCGAAGCCAGGATGGAGCGTGACATCCTAAAAAACCGCCCACACGGCGCGCCGCGCCCCTTGTGATTAGAAACACCCGGAGGCGTACACTGGATGCACGCAAGGACTATGGCCGTACCCTTCTTGGCGGTATAAATCCCCGTCAAAAAACTTGGCCCAGGGGAATCTGCGGACCCGTTTGTGGTGGCGCCTGTGGGCGACCCCGTTTAGGAAGTTGATTTTATCCGAGTCCCCGTCCTGCGTCTGACGATCCAGGAGGTAGCTCATGCCCAAAGACAAAACCAGACCCAAGCCGAGCGGCTTGCCGATCATTCATCCTTTCGCCGCCGGTATCGACATTGGCTCGCGGTTCCATGTTGTCGCCGTCAGCCCCGACCTGTGCGACGAGCCTGTGCAGACTTTCCAGGCATTCACCAGCGACCTGCAACGCATGGCGGCTTGGCTGGTGGCCACCGGCACCAAAACTGTGGTGATGGAGTCCACCGGGGTTTACTGGGTTGCTGCCTACGAAGTATTAGAGTCGCACGGCCTTGATGTCGTCCTGGCGAATGCACGCGAGGCGCGTGCCGTCCCTGGCCGAAAAAGTGACGTCAACGATGCACAATGGCTGCAGCGCTTGCATGCGTGTGGTCTGCTGCGTGCGAGCTTTAGGCCGGGACGCGACATTGCCGAGCTGCGCGCCTATCTTCGTGTCCGGGAGAGCCATACCGACTACGCGGCGGCACACATCCAGCACATGCAGAAGGCGCTTACCTTCATGAACATCCAATTGCACCACGTAGTCGCCACGATCACCGGCGTCACTGGGATGAGGATTATCCGCGCCATCGTCGCCGGCGAACGCGATCCAGACAAGCTGGCCGCGATGCGCGACGTCCGCTGCAAAGAAAGCGCCGAAACCATCCGCAGTGCACTCGACGGCAATTACCAGCCTGAGCATCTTTTTGCGTTGAAGCAAGCATTGGCCCTTTACGACTTTTACCAAGACCGCATCGATGAATGCGACGCTGAGATCGAGCGCACTGTCGCGGCGCTAAATGCCCAACGACCGGTCCCGGATGCGCCACTTCCGAAGGCAAAACATCGCAACAAGTTACCCAGCGATCCGAACTTCGACGTCCGATCAACCATGTACCAGCTCGCTGGAACGGACCTGACGCAGATTCACGGTATCGGTCCCTTCTTGGCGCTGCGCTTGATTGCCGAATGCGGAACGGACCTGAGCCGCTGGCGAACTGCCAAGCATTTCACCTCCTGGCTCGCCCTCTCGCCAGGCTGCAAGATCAGCGGTGGCAAGGTACTCTCCTCGCATACGCGCAAGACCAGCAACCGGCTCACTGTCGCCTTGCGCTTGGCGGCGGTCTCCATTGGAAGAAGCAATACAGCACTGGGTGCGTTCTACCGACGCCTTGCTGTGCGCATAGGCAACGCCAAGGCTGTGACAGCGACGGCTCGCAAAATCGCAGTGCTGTTCTACAACGCTATGCGCTTCGGAATGAATTACAGCGATCCGGGAGCTGATCACTACGAGCAGGCATACCGAGCGCGGGTCATCAAGCAACTACATCGCCGCGCGGCACAATTCGGCTTTGCATTGCAGCCCCAGAACACGCCGGATTCTGTGGGTGTTTCTTAGGAAGCGACGGCGTACTTTGCCAGGGAGTCACTGCCCGGTACGCGTTCGTGAAGCAATGGCGACGGGCTTACCCGGTAAAGTGGTTATGCCGGACCCTGGCGGTTTCTCGTTGTGGTTTCTATGCCTGGCTTAAACGTCCACCTAGTCGACGTGCTCAGGAAGACGAACGATTGCGAGTGGCGATCCGTGCGGCACACTACAAGACGCGCTGCACCTACAGTGCAAGGCGCCTGCAAACTGAACTGGCTGCCGAAGGGATAGTGGCAGGCCGGGACCGGATCGCGCGGCTACGACGCGAAGACGGCATCTACTGCATCCAGCAACGGCAGTTCAAGGTCACAACCCATTCAAATCACAGCTTGCCGGTTGCCGATAACCTGCTGAACCAAGCATTCAAGCCGATGGCGCCGCAGCAGGTCTGGGTGAGCGACATCACCTACATCCAGACAGATGAAGGTTGGCAGTATCTGGCGGGCATTAAGGATGTGTTTACCTGCGAGATTGTGGGTTATGCGATGGGTGCTCGCATGACGCAGGAATTGGTCAGTCAGGCGCTGTGGAAGGCAGTGAAGTGGAAACGGCCAAAGGCGGCGCTAATCTTGCATTCGGATCGAGGCAGCCAGTACTGCTCGCAGGGATATCGGACGCTGGTGGCGCAGTTTGGCTTACGCGCTTCGATGTCGCGGCGAGGCAACTGCTACGACAATGCGCCGATGGAGAGTTTTTGGGGCAGTTTGAAGAATGAGTTGGTGCACCATCGGCGTTATAGGACCCGAACCGAAGCGGAAGCTTCGATCCGGGAGTACATCGAGATCTTTTACAACCGCCAACGACGCCACTCACGTCTAGGGAATGTGGCACCGGCGGTGTTTGCAGAGAAATTCAGCAGGCAATTAGCCTGCATTTGAAGTGGGTGTGTCTACGGTTGTCAGGACAGGTCAGTACTGTATTTTATTGAACAGCGTCAATTGATGGGGCGAGGTATCGGTTACATCGATGTTCACTTACTTGCCTCTACTTTGCTTGAAGGCTCAGTGCGGTTTTGGACACGGGACAAGCGGCTTGCTGCAATTGCAACAGCGTTTGAATGCGCGTTTTCTGAGCAGATTCATTGAAATTGGGGGCCATCTTGTCGATCAGCGTGAAGGCGCTCGACAACCGTTTACAGAGTGGCTCGATTCAGTGCGTGACAATGTTGCTCAGGTCCGCATTCGTGTGAGGGCTATGCCAAGTACAAGGCGATAACCAGGGTGACGGTGATCCGGGAGGCGAAGGCGTCATTGAACTACGTGTACTTGCCAGCTCTAAACAGGGGCTGTCGTCATCCGACATACTCATCAACGATGGCCACCTATCGTAGGTGGCAGTTTGCTTTTGAGGGGGATGGTATGGATAGTGCAATTGTTGCAGGCCCGTTTGGCGGCACGCTTAGCGGCGAGGTAGTTAGCTGGCACATCGGACAAGCCGGTGAGAGCGTATTATTCAATGTTGTCCAAAGTTTATCTTTCGCCCCTTGGCGAGTCATCTCAAGCGTTTATTGTTGCCCCCCATGAAGTCTTTCCCCTTATTTGTCTGTTTCTCTTTGTTGCTAAGTACGTTCACCCCGGCCGCCAGCCTTGACGAACCCATCACTATCCCATTGCTGATAACAGAGCCGCTTGCAGCACATAGCCACCAACTTCAATCTCAAGAAATAAAGCAACAACAACAATTAATGGATTTAATTGCTGCTGAAGCAGGGTTGCGTTTTGAACTCAAGCCCTATCCTTGGCGTCGCGCGCTGAGGTTGGCTGAACGGGGCAAGGGATTGCTGTGGGAGGTAAGCTACACGCCTGACCGGGCCCGTTTCTTTGCATTTTCGGCACCCGTCACTAAATCGATAGTGTGGATGGTCGTGCCTGCTGGTAACGCCTTTCCGTATCGAGGTATCCATAGTCTGCGAGGCAAGACCGTCGCAATCGGAGGGGGAGAATTTTATGGAAAAGACTTTGAAACTTATCGGGGCAAACTGTTCACGGTTGAAGACAACGCCGATTCTCTTAAAGCTCGAATAAACATGCTGGCACGTGGGCGGGTAGATGTCGTCCTGTTCATCAGCCTCCACGAGGCAGCATCCCAGTTCAAAGCCCAGTTAAAAGACGCTGATGATATCGGCAATTGGGAAGTGTTACCCCAACCCTTGTCGATCGACTCGGTGTATATTGGTGCAGCACACAAGTCACCGTACAAGCAGTACCTGCCGATTATCAATCGAGCGATTACCCGGCTGCATCAACGTGGTGCCATTAGCGCCGTGGTCAATCAATTAACAACAGATCCCGTTGATCACAGTTCGCTTATCCTGAGGGAATCTCTTCCTTTGGTGGTCGAGTAGCCTTGCAATATATCGGGGAAGGCCGCCCGCCAACGCCTTGCCCCAGGCAGTCGCCGCGCTGCCGCGTTGCTTATTCCCGCCCTGCAGGAGCCGGCCCCCTACATCACCGGCACAACGAGTGATTCAAAAATAATATGGGGTCAGCGCCAATGATTTTCTCGGACAAAGCCAGGGCGCGCCGCATCGCGGAGTCTGCCCTGCATCCGCCCAAGTCCATTACAAATCAGCCGCTTGCCCCCTTCCGCGTCGTTGGCGTCGTTCTTATTGCTCTTCACATATGGCTTCACAAACTGTGGTGCCATTAACTTCACCGTAAAACCACGGGATTGCAGCAGGCGCGCCCAGTGATGTGCACCGGCACATGACGCCATCCCGATCACACAACTAGGTTCGACCTGTTCGATCAGCTCATCTATCCAGGTGCCACGGGCTAGTCGGCGCCGAACACGGGCTTCTCCTCGCGACTGACACCATGCACCTGAAACACTAGCTTTGCCAAATCGACGCCAACTCGAATACGCTTCATGGTGGACTCCTCTTTACCGTTGACTGGTGGTCGGAACTACCAGTCTGGCACCAAGATGCCGCTTAGGTGAGGAGGGGGCCATCCCATTGCTTACGCAAAGTGCAGCGCGAGTATGACAATGACTTGTATCGCCACCGTCATCTGGTCGAAAAGGCTTTTTTGCAAGTTGGAACGCCAGGGTTATCCGGTAGAAAAATGCGTAGCGCAGATATTGCGTGGTTTAGATTGGGGCCGTGTCGAATTCTGTGTGGGTGGTATAGAGAAGTTCGCTGCTACTGCGAGCCGGTTATGGCCTGCGTTATATCGCCAGTTGATTCGCCGGGTGAAGGTGAGTTGATCTATCTAAGCGGGATTAAATAGCGACCTTAAAAGGGTAAGGTGTGACCACTGGTCAGTAGCTGGCAATATCGAACAAAGACGCTATTCTGAGTTTTCGGAGTCTATAGACGATCTTGCTGCGTGAAGGTGACTGAGAACCTGTCTAAAGTCTCGCGAGCTAAGGCAAGAGAAGGCGGAAACAGTCGAGGAAGCGGAGTTTACACAGGGTAAATGAGCATTCCGAGGGTGATTTCAACGCCATATTGCCGACGCGCAGCAGACTTTAGACAGGTTCTGAGGAGAGGTACTACTCAATAGCCACATGCGTAAAGATTCCCGGTGGATGTGTTGATGTCTGTTTTACCGATCAGGCGCCGTTTGATTACAGCGTGATGGTCATTAATCGATAAGGACGGGTTGCTTTGCGGTTGGGTTTGCATCCTCAGCGTGGGGGTAGGATATGGTTTGTGTTGGTCGTGGTTGTGTAATTGGCTGTGCTTTTGCGTGTTGTTCGATGCCGCTTTGGGCCGTGGCCAATGATGCTCATGTGGTCCCGCTCAATCTATCGATAGATGACCTGGATTTTTTATCCGACCCAACTTCAATGCCACTAACACCGGTAGGCAAAGTTAGTTTGCAACTGCCTATGGCTGCCCCTAGGCCCATTGAGATTGTCCTTACCTCGCCATTACCCGGCATGATACGGGCAGGGCGCCCACATCACGCTTTGCGTATGGCAACTCAAACCGTCGCTCATACTTTGCGACAATTTGGTTTTCAGGTCAGCCAGTGCGAAACACTGACACGCTTACCTTCCAAGTTAAGTCAAAATGGCGGAAGCACCCGACTCCGAGTAGCGTTGACCGTCAACGTTTCCTGTAAATACTGAGCGCCTATCCAATGTCTCATAACCTGTTCACGATCTGTCACGAGCAGCAGTCAGCAGGTTGAAGAGCAGCATAGAAATCGGGAGTTGAGTACTGTCGTGGATCGACATGTTCATGCCATACATGCCAAATCAATGAGCAGCTTGGTGGTATACCAAGCTGCTTATCAGGTTGCTTCGGATTCAGGTGGGTTTATTTCAGAATGGCCAAGCGGGGTTTGCTACACCCATATCCACTTTCTTTACCGAGCTATGTTTGTTGGTAACGGTATTAGCGAAGAACAGTGCGGGTTCCGCAGCAAAGCCAAAGCTTGTTACCTGGCTTGCCGCTGCGGCGGAATAGCGAACGCCCCATAGGTTGAAGGTCGGCCGTTGGTCACGCTGGGTAATAAGCGATAGGGTGATGAGCAGATTATCGTTGCCATCCACGCTGGGCCGGGTTGCATACTGGCTATAGCCTAGCCGGTCTTTAATGGTAGCCCAATCACCTTGAGCAAATTGGCGCTGATGCAGGTAGAGCAAGGTGACGATGTCCCAACCACGTGTTTCGTCAGCCATGCGTTGCGACCAATAATGTATCCACTGCAAATAAAAGGCCATCCGCTCACCGTTCTCAGCTGCGTAGGCTTCTGAGCCCCAAATGCGCTGATAAGCACTCTCGATTGGGTCTGCTGAGCCCTTGGCGGTTTTGATCATATCGAAGGTCGAGCGATAGGCCACCCTGTCATTGCTGCGGTCATCGCTTAGTTCTCGCAGTAACCGCCAATTTTTGTGCAAGGGGAATAAGTTGTTCGATACCTCGGTGCTACGGCCGCTATACACATTGAGCATCGATTGTTGCAAGTTGTGGCCAAGCTCATGGCTTTCACCCCAACCGCGTGGGTTCAGTCCCCAGTCTTGATCATAGGGGTTGCCCGAGCAGCCGCTACCGCATTGCGAGTAGGCATCCACATTGATGTGCTGAGTACCCGGCACACGGTGCAGATTCTCTGACGTGCAATCCCAGTTATGGCTGGTGCAAAAGGTTTGCACTGCGGTGACCAAGCTTTTGCCCGGCAGGGTAAAGCCAGCCAGTTGGTAGGCATCTTCAAAGAATACTGTGCGTAATTCATCCAGATAGCGGTCTATGTCGTTTTTGTAATCATCCGCCAGCACGCTCTTCATCTTGTCGATGCGAGTATGAATTTCGGTACCCGGCAGTTTGATTTCAGCCCAGTCAAATTGGCCGTTTTGAATTGCCGCAACGAATGCGGCCTTATTGTTGGCATTGCTTAAATCAAGGAACGGATGCTGCGCCACACCGCGTAGTCGTAACTGCACGGTTTGACCTGCCGTAGCCTCGCTGAATGCCAGTTGCAGGGTGCCGCCGTAAGGGCTGACAACTTCGACTGCCTGGCCTTGGGCCAATGCCATTGCAGGGCTGGCCAGGAAACGTGGGCGATTATAGGTGTCCTGCGTCCACAGGCGTGTTGATCCGGTACGTTGTGTGTTCAGCCGTAGTGAAAGCTTGGCTTTACCCGCATCGACCACCGTTACTTGCAATGTTTTACCAGGCACAGCGAAACGGCCGATGGTGGTGAAGCCACTCTCGGCTGGCAGTGCGACAGTCACGGTTTCATCGGTGTTTGACGTGGACAGAGTGGCTGCGGTGTTGGACATGAAGGTGCCAAGGTCTGCCTGCGCCACGTTTTTAGAGCGCACGTAGGCAACCCACGCATCCGCGATCAGCGCTTTTTGAAAGGCTACGGTCTGGGTAGCCTTATCGAGCGGGTATTTAATCTGCTTGCGTGTCACATCAGCCCAGAGGGCAAGGTATCGCAACAAGGAGGTATTCGGTGTTGCGAATAGATTGCGTCCTGCCCGATTGAATTCATCGATCTGACTACGAAATGCCTCGGATGGTTTGAGCAGTTCGGTCTGCAATCCAGGTACATCGCTACAACCGTTACCGACGCATTTACTCCAGTCATAATCGGTACGATAGCTTTCGTCGGCCAGTTTGTTCAGCAGCGGCATCACACTGGTGAATTGCGCTGTCAGCGTTTGATTGGTTGCGTTGCTACGGCCGGCTGCTACGGCATCCGCCGGCCAGTAGTTACCGCCGTTGTTGCCGAGGGAGAGCCCCATACCTGCCAGCATTTGCCGGCCTGACTCGCTATCGTTCCAGCTGTCGGTATGTAGGTAGAGTATCGGTTTGCCGGATTTGACCAATGCACGGATATTAGCTTCCAGATTGGGGTTGGCCGTTACATTGCTGCCTACAACCAATAGCTGTGCTTCCTTTGCGCAATTTGAATCGACGATGAAGTCGCAATTTACGGTGGCTGCAGTCACTTCGGCTTTGGTTAAACCTGCCAAGCTTTTAGTAGCATCGAGCCCAGCCCATCCTACATTCAATGATTTGGGCAAGACGCTGTCGGCATTGCCCTGAACCAGCCAGCTCAGCAATCGTCTGAAGGCCGGTATGTGCGCTGTATTCGTGCCCGTACGGAATTGCTCTAACACATTGACGCCATAACCACCGCTGCGCCCCCCTTCGGCAATGCTGATGCTGGCCAGCATATTGCCTTTGTCGCCCACAATGAAAGGCTGGGTCTGTTCGCTATTGGTTGGGAGCACCAGCTGGCTTTGCTGGGTGGGTTGATATTCGCTGCTGACGTCTTTACTGAGTGCTGCGATACGTGCTGCTTGCTGAACGGAGAGTTGCTGGACGAATTCACGTGCGCGTATAGCAATGGCTTTGGTGTCATCCAAAGTACTTGGGTCGCCACTTAGCAGTGCTGCATCGATTGCAGTGCCGGGTGTCGTTGTGGGAGGTACGGTGGGTGGCACGGTAGGTGGTACGGTAGGTGGTACGGTAGGCGGTACGGTAGGTGGCACGGTAGGTGGCACGGTAGGTGGCACGGTAGGTGGCACGGTAGGCGGGGATGTGGTCGAGGTACTTGTACTACCATCACCTCCACCCCCACAGGCGGTGAGTAATGTGGTGAAGAACAGGCTAAGTAGAAGGCTGGAGCGGCGCATCGGTCAGAATTCCTCGACAAGAACCCCGGCAACTCCCTTTGAGTTACCGAAAAGCGCGCGGAATCTATCATGACAAATACATCAATATGCATGTTTTCTGATAATTGGTTTAGTTAATTGGCATGTTGATTTTTAAGAAGGGACCTGTCAGTTATTTCAGTTCGATATCCTGTCTCGCAACAAATCGGGTTCTGGCAACCTTGGCGTAATGGCTTACTGGATAAGGCTGCGACCAAGAGGATAACCCTAGTTGGTGACGGCTACTGTGAGTTACGCGGTAGGGCGATACAGTCAAAATCGTTGGCAAATGCCAGCTTGCCTTGGTAATACTTACGTATGGTTTGCTGCGTTTCCGGCTCGCGTCCCAGCGTCCTGTTCATGCGATGGGACAACAACAGCATCTTGATGTTACCGGCCGCTGCGATTTCTCCGATGCGCGAAGGTGGCATATGCAGGGCGCGTTCTATACCTTTTGCGCCTTCCGGGACGGCATTATGGGCAACCAATAGTCCCGCGCCTTGGGCCAGCTTCTGTAGTGAGTCCCCATTTCCATTGGTATCACCTGAAAACACAACTGAACGATCACCCAATGTCACTCGCCATGCCAGCGCCGGTACTGCACCGTGCGTCACGCTGACCGCGGTCAAAGTCAGATTGCCTTGTTGATAGGGTGTCATGGTTGCGCCGTCTTCGGGAAGAATGTCTTGTGGCAGCAAGCGGTAAGCGGGTTGATCATCGCCGGACAAAAAACTGTCGAGATAGCGATATGCGCCGTCTGGTGCTGCGAAGAGGGCTTTTAACCATTCGGTGGTGGCGGGAAAGCGGCTGCTTCCATCGGGGCCCAGAATAGGCAGGTTTTCCTGCCGGTCACTAAAGAAACCATTTTTCACATAAGCGGGCAGGTCTGCACTGTGGTCGGCATGCAGGTGGGTCAAGGCGATGACATTCAGCGTCTCGTAGCGTGCGCCGGCACGGCCGAAATTCACGGCGCTGCCCGGCCCGGCATCGACCAGCACGCGTGCTTTGCCCTGATCCCAAACCAGATAGCTGCTTTGTGCCCGTCCATTGAGTTCTGGCCCGCCAGATCCCAACACTTGAAGATATATGCCATGGGTTGGGCATCGGTTTGGTGCGGCAAAGGTGGCGGTTGTAGCTAGCACAGATAAAGCAATACTCAGGGCGTTGATGCCTGATGTGTGCATATAGGGGCTCCAAGTGGTTGGCTACGTTGATTAATAGCCTGTGCAAAGTTTGCGGTATGCCGGAAATACAGCCTTAAAAACACCCTGTGGAATGCTCATTTACCTTCAGTAAAGACCGTTTCCTCGATCCTTTTTGCCTCTCCTGCCCGCGCCAGTGGGATTTTGAACAGGTTCCATGCGGCAGCAAGACCTACCAATATATTGGCATCGAAGTGAGCTGGGCGTACACGGAAACCAGGCTGAGGCATCCGCATATATTTGTTCCTGGATGCGACGGTTTATTGCTGCGTGTATAGGGTTGCTTGCAATTGGGGACTTCCATGCGGATGCTGTGTGCATAGGGAGGAGATTCAATGAGTAATACAAGACGTGTTTATCGTCCGCTAGCGCAAGTCCGGGCCGTTGGTGGGGTCTATGTCGACCAGGTGGTGGCCGATTTTCGTGCCTTGCCACCCGAGTCTGAGCAGAAACCACGGTACGCCGAGGCCAAGCAACTGGCAGACAATTGTGAAGACCTGGACTGGCAGCAGCTTTTCGCACTTGAACTGTGGGTGCTGCAATTGATGCCGCTGTATCAGTTGGAAGAGCGTGCTGCTGTGCTCGGGCAGATTTTCACTAATCCTGCCAGTTTGCGGCCAGCCGTTGGCGTGGAAGACTACCAAGAGCGTCTGTGCTGTTGGGCGTTGAATATGCAGTCAGAACGCCAATGGGTGTTTCGCAAGAATCTGCTGCGAGAGCAGGAAGCATGGCGTCTGCGTAAGCGACTGGGCGAAACGTTGTTATGGGTGGGTGTACTTGCGCTGTCCCTGGCCTGGTTCGGTTGGTTGATCGAACTGCCGGCGATTCCCATCTTGGCGATGGTCACATGGTTGGGGATTAGTGGCGGCTACGCCAGTATTGCGCGCCGGTCTCAGGCAGCCAGTGCGACTCGGCCGGGCGAGGCCAGCAGTGGCACCGCGTTTGGCAACCTTTGTGCATTGGACGTGGGGCAGGGCAGTGTGGTGCAGGCTATGTTGCTGGCGGGGTTGTTCGCTGTTGTTGCTTATGGATTGTTGGCCAGCGGATTGTTGGGCCAGCTATTACAGGAAGGGGTGACCAATACATTGTTCCCGCAATTTTCCCCATTGAATGAGCTGGGTTTGCCCCTGCCCAAAGCGGGCAATGATGTGGCCAAACTATCGGTCTGGAGCTTTCTCGCGGGTTTTGCCGAACGCTTGGTGCCCGATGTACTGGATAAATTAAGTGGCAAATCCAAGAATAAGGAAGAGAAACAGAATTCGGGATAGTACTGTGTCAATTTAGTATTTTGCCAGGGGATGAAGTACATCCCCTTCATTTATCATAGGGCCCCATTTTGAAGAGCCTAACATGCTACACGCTGTTGATTTTCTACCGCTTGCCCTTCGTTTGGCTGATGTCGCCCGATCAGTGATTCTGCCTTACTACCGTTCCGGCTTAGCAATCGACGATAAAGCCGACGCCAGCCCGGTGACCTTGGCTGATCGCGGTGCCGAGCAAGACATGCGGGCAATCTTGAATGCCTCGCTACCCGAGCACGGCATCATTGGCGAGGAGTTTGGGAATGAGCGTGATACAGCGGAGTGGGTTTGGGTGCTCGATCCTATCGATGGCACCAAGAGCTTTATCGTGGGCCGTCCTACATTCTGTACCCTCATCGGCCTGCTGCATCATGGCAAGCCGGTGCTGGGCATTATTGATCAGCCAGTGCTTGGTGAGCGTTGGGCGGGTGTTTCGGGTCAGGCTACTACATTGAATGGCGTGCCTGTGCATACAGCAGATACGAGAGACCTTGCCAAGGCGCGTCTGGGTTCTACAGGGCCACAATACTTTTCAGGTGCGATTGGCGAGCGTTTCAACGCACTTGCAGCCAGCTGCCGTTTCACGGTCTGGGGTGGAGATGCCTATCTCTATGCATTGCTCGCCCAAGGCGGGTACGACCTCGTGGTGGAAAGTGGCTTGAAATTGCATGACTTTGCAGCGTTGGTACCCGTGGTGCAGGGCGCGGGCGGCCTGATGACCGATTGGCAGGGGAAGCCGTTGACTCAGACGTCTGCCGGCCAAGTGCTGGTGGCGGCAAATTCATCGTTACACGCGGCGGCAAGCGCTGTTTTATCAGCTTAGAACCTGTCTAAAGTCTGCTGTGCGACGGCAATATGGCGTTGAAAACACCCTCGGAATGCTCATTTACCCTATGTAAACTCCGCTTCCTCGGCTGTTTTCGCCTTATCTTGCCTTAGCTCGCGAGACTTTAGACAGGTTCTAAGATCGTAAACAGGTTTTTAGAATCTGTTCACGATTTGTCGCGAGCAGTCATCAGCAGGGTGAAGCGCAAAAACCGGAGTGTACTTTTGTACATGAGGCTGCGAACTGCTTGGTGCAAAGCACCGTAGCAGTTCGGCGTCCCCTTTGCTGGGGCTGTCGAGCAGCCCAGGTGCCCTGATCACGGCTGTGCGGCAAGATCATAATCAGGTTCTCAGAAAGTCTTCAGCGCGCCGATTTTAATGGCATGGTCACTGTTCGAATGGCTCACCAAGCCACGGTATCGGGCGCTGATGCTAAAGGTAGCGCTAAGCCGCTTGTCGTAGGCGATATCCGAGAGGAATGCATTACGGCCAGACTTTGGTCCCGCCGTTTCAAAAGGCAGGGTGCCTGGCGCGCTGGAGAAACTGAGCTGCGTAATGGGTGCCGCCACCTGAAATTGGTGTTGCAAGCCAATTTGGGCAGCCAGATACGACTGGTCGGGCAGATTCAGTTTGAACCGCCCCGGGTTTTGAGGAGGGTATTTCGTTAAAGTGTTTTAGCGAGTTGCTGGTAATAGTTTGCCTCAGCTTCTGCTGGCGGGATATAACCAATGGGTTCTAGCAGGCGGTGGTGGTTAAAC
>NZ_PDZH01000110.1 GCF_002735695.1 Chitinimonas sp. BJB300 | reverse complement strand
GGTACTGGGTGGGGCGTAAGTCTATGCCCCTCACCCTTGCCCCAACGCCAGTAGGTTGCGCCTGACATGGGGGTGCGTTTGAGGAGGCTGTCCAGATTATGGGACAGCCTTTCTGCATTTTAGTACAGGCGTAATGCCTGATAGGACAACTGCCCTGGCGGGACTGTCTGCTTATGCGGGCAATTCAGGGGGTGAATGGAGACAATTCAAAGGCATTGAAGGTGGTTTCTTCTTTTATTTCATCAGCTTGCTGCTGCTGGCCCACACATTGCTTTAGGCCAAGATAGCGTGACTATTCTGCAAAAGGCTCAAAACTCGGAGATGGCGTTATGCCCCTGCATCTGCATTATCTGAAGCCCATAGGCAGCGCAGCGTTATTAAGCATCTTCTTGCTCGCATGTGGCGGTAATACGTCAGATGACAGAAATGTGAAACCCAGCTGGCTTGGCGATATCGTCAGTCAAAGCTACGACGGCAATAGCGACGACCTTTTGACCGCTGGTTTGGGCAAAACCGGCTTGGCGGGCGTACGGCCAAACTTTGCCAACCCTGCAGCGCCAACCGCTGCCGAGTTGCGGCGCGATGCGATCTACAACAACTATCGTGCCTTGGTGGATATGACCATCACCGGTGGTTATAGCCGCTTGTACGGGCCTAATATCGACACATCGGGCAACGACACATTGGGTGAAGGCAAGATTGCAGGCACGGAGTACAGCGCGTTCGCCGATGATGGAACCGGTAGGCAGAATGTCACGCTGATGGTGCAAATCCCTGCCAGCTTCGATAAGGCCAACCCCTGTGTGATAACGGCGACCTCAAGTGGGTCGCGCGGGATGTACGGTGCGATTGCCACGGCGGGTGATTGGGGCCTTAAACATGGCTGTGCCGTGGCTTATGCCGACAAGGGGAGCGGCATGGGCGTACACGACCTGAATACCGATACGGTCAACTTGATGGATGGCACGCGTGCGACGCGGGCAGTTGCTGGTTTACGCGCCAACTTTACGGCGGGTCTGAGCGAGGCGGAATTGGCGGGATTCAATACAGCCTATCCAAACCGATTGGCAGTCAAACATGCGCATTCACAGCAGAACAGCGAAAAAGACTGGGGCCGCGATACCTTGCGTGTCGTGGAGTTTGCCTTTTACTTGCTGAATGAAAAATACGCCGCGCCTGCCGCAGCGGGGGGCAAGAAGGCCGACTACGCGACGCCAGCCAGTGTCACGGTGATAGCCGCTTCGGTCTCGAATGGCGGTGGTGCGGCGTTGGCGGCGGCGGAACTCGACAGCAAAGGCTTGATCGACGGGGTAGCGGTGGGTGAACCGCAAGTACAGCCCAAGGATATGACCGGTATCAGCATCCGGCAGGGTAGCACCATGCAGGCCAGCATCGGCAAGCCGCTGATTGACTACATCACCTTGGCCAACCTTTACCAGCCCTGCGCAGTGCAATCAGCACGCCTCGCTGGCGCTAATTCCGCCTTCAACACAATCGATACCACCCTGGCGGCAAATCGTTGTGCTGCACTGGCGGCCAAGGGATTGGTTACCGGCAGCACCCTGGCAGCACAAGCCGATGCTGCCTATGACAAACTGATCGCAGGCGGCTGGGTGGCTGAGGCAGACGCGTTACATGCCAGCCACTATGGGTTGAATGCCTCACTGGGTATTGCAATGGCGTATGTGAATGCCTACGGTCGTTTCAGCGTCATCGACAATCTGTGTGGCTATAGCTATGCCTTTACCGATGCGACCGGTAACGTAGTCGCTTCCCCTGCGGCCAGTCTTGCTGCGGTCTTTGGTAACGGGAATGGCGTGGCGCCTATGGCAGGTATTTCGGTGGTCAACAACCTCAGTGTGGGCGGAGCCAAGGCAGACGCCAATTCGATTTCGGCTTCCACCAACACAGCGGATTACAACGTGGATGGGGCCATCTGCCTACGTAAGTTGGCGACAGGCCTCGATTCGAGCACTGGTATGGCGTTGACCGGTGCGGAGAAGGTACAGGCTGATCGTGTCGCTGTCGGTGTGAAGGCAGCCCAGCGCAGCGCCAATCTTCAAGGCAAGTCAGCCATCATTGTTACCGGCCGCGCCGATGCATTGATTCCGGTGAACCATGCTGCACGGGCCTATTACGCCTTGAATCAGAAAGTGGAAGGGCTTGGTTCCAGACTCAGTTATATCGAGGTGACTCATGCCCAGCACTTCGATAGTTTTTTGGGGCTGAGTGGTTTTCCAACCCGCTTTGTGCCCCTGCATGTTTATGCCGGCCAAGCGCTTGATGCAATGTGGCGGCACCTCAAGACGGGAGCTGCGCTGCCTAAGAGCCAGCTGGTGCGCACGACGCCGCGTACGGTTGCTACCGACAATCTTACCAACACCAATCTACCCGGTATTGTCGCCAACCCCGCGGCAGGTGAGGCGATTACTTACTCGGGCGGGGTGTTAACCCTGCCTGACTAGTTGGAAAGCAGCCGTACTGATTGCCGTTGTATTGAATATGGGTTCTGCCGAAGTGCGGAGGGTAGGACCTGGCCATAGCGTACTCCGCAAATGCTGGGTGGCGGTCGTTGCCAGACATAAACCACCACGCCGGGGCGGCTTAGCTGCTCCGGCGTTTTTTTGCCTGTGCAACTCCCCTTGAAGTGGGCTTATCCAGGCGCATCTAGATATAGAAAACACCGACAGACTAACGCCACATGAAGGTGAGGCCGCTGTGACCACAACGTTGAAAATTGATTTCGTCTCTGATGTTTCCTGCCCTTGGTGTGCTATCGGACTGAAGTCACTCGAACAAGCTCTGGCGGGGCTCGATGGTCAGATCGCAGTGAAAATTCATTTCCAGCCGTTTGAGCTGAACCCGCAAATGGGGTCCGCGGGGCAGGATATTGCTGAGCACCTGGGCGAAAAATATGGTTTGGGTGAAGCACAACTGGCGCAAAATCGGGAAGTGATTCGCCAACGGGGTGCCGAAGTCGGTTTTGCCTTTGGTATACGTAATCGCATCTACAACACGTTTGATGCGCATCGCCTGTTGCATTGGGCGGGTTTGGAGGGACGCCAGCTTGAATTGAAGCACGCGCTATTCAAGGCCTACTTTACTGATGGCGAAGACCCCAGCGACCATAGCGTATTGCAACGATTGGTAGTTGAAACAGGGCTCGATACGGCCCGTGCGGCCGCCATACTGGCTGGCGATGAGTTTGCTGACGAAGTGCGCGCGCAAGAACGGTTCTTCCAACAGAATGGCATTCATTCGGTGCCTGCCGTCATCATTAACGACCGCCACCTGATATCGGGTGGGCAGCCGCCTGCCGTGTTCGGCAAGGCATTGCAGGAAATTTTGGCGGCCTAGCGGATGTCGTTAGAGGCTGCAAAGCCCATTCGAATACGATTATCTGGGGGCTCACGCCGGTGAAAGGTATACGGGCCCAACAATCTTTTGCTTTAAGGAGCATAGCAATGTTGATAAGGAGCATAGCAATGTTGACTACTCCCCTTGCCGATGCACGTCTCGATGCTTTATCTGAAGCCGACTTTGAAGCGGTGACCCGTTTGGGCGAGGTGATCTGGCGGGCGCACTATCCAAAAATGATCAGCATGGCGCAGATCGATTACATGCTGGCGGGACGTTATACACCCGACAAACTGCGGGCGTATCTAAATGCGGATGACCGTTGGATGATGCTGCTGAAACTGGCAGATAAACCCATCGGCTATTGCAGCTATGCGCGTACCCCCACACCGGGCGAGCTGAAGCTGGAGCAGCTCTACCTATTGCAGGAATACCAAGGGCAGGGCCTGGGCCGTTTGATGTTGCGCCATGTTGAATCCCGGGCGCAGGCGTTGGGGCTTGGGGTGCTGCTGCTGCAAGTCAATAAACACAATGTCGACGCTATTGCCGTCTACAAAAAAACAGGCTTCACCGTGCGCGAAGCGGCTGTTTTTGATGTGGGGGGCGGATTTGTCATGGACGATTATGTGATGGAGAAGGTGCTTTAAATCTGCCTTGGGTGATCACCTATACAGGAATAGCATTGCGGCTGAATCAGATAAGCCCACCAGGTTGAGAAGGGATAGGAAAGCCCGTGAACCTCGGATACGGTATGGCGTGCAGGGAGCTGCAGCACTTCCGGCTGGCTCCATGCAGAAACTCCGCCAGGGGTAACTTGCCCCCGTGATTTATGAGCAAGAAATGGCTGCAAAAGAACCAATTGGCGTGTCCGAAAATACTTGACCACTACACTGTAACCGGTTGATGGAACCAAATCAGTATAACGGGACCAGCAAATGCCCCCTGTAGCAGGCACTATGTCCCACTCTTGCAGTTCACAGAAGACTAGCGCCAGTTAGCGGCTAAAATGGGTGGAAGTGGCGTTTATCTTGTTGTTTTATGATGTATGCCTAAATGCTTTCTTTAGTCCCATTTTTTTGAGGTAATAACATGTGTCCAAAGTGGTTTGTTCTAACTGCATTTATCGCATTCTCCAGCAGCGCCCTTGCTGCCGATCCGAACGAGAAGCAGTGTGCTCAGATGGTTGAAGGTGTTCTTCAGCGGATGGAAATTATGGCCAAGCAGTCCACTGAAGTGCAGAAATTTCAAGGCCTTACCGCTGCCGAAATCACCGCCATGCGTAAGGCCAAGGGCGACTGTGCAACACAGCAAGAGTTATTGAAACGCGTTGTGGTCAACTAACGCGCAACCCAATTACCGCTCTAGCCAGTAAATCAGTTTTCTTGTTTTGTACTGGGAGTTATCGACCGCTTTGCCAAGCCCCCTTGGCTGATAGCTGTCGATGGCTTTTGGCTGCGTGTAAAAAGCAGTGCGTCTGGACAGGCTGCATCCAACGTAGCCTATCTAGTGATTAATCCCTGGGAAGTAGCGTGTGTTACCGCGATAGCGGCTTTACGCTTCAAGCGCCCATTCTGCTGCCTTGCTGGCGTGAATGCGGGTTGTGTCGAACAAAGGGACCGAAGCGTCTTCCTGCCCGACCAGCAGCGAGATTTCGGTGCACCCCAAGATGATGGCTTCTGCGCCTTGGGTCACAAGGGTGGCCATGACCCGACGATATTCGCTGCGGGATTCATCCATGATTTTTCCTTGGCACAGTTCTTCGTAAATAACACGGTGAACGATGTCGCGGTCTGACGGGGTCGGGGTCAATACCTGAAGCCCGTGGCGGTCGTGCAGCCTGTGTTTGTAAAAATCCTGCTCCATTGTGAAGCGTGTGCCCAGCAAGCCTACGGTCGAGAATCCAGCATGCTTGATTTCGTCGGCGGTGGGGTCGGCAATGTGGAATAAGGGGATACCCACTGCTGCTTCAATGGCAGGTGCGACCTTGTGCATGGTGTTGGTGCATAGCACGAGGAAGTCGGCCCCGGCGGCTTCCAGTGCGCGCGCTGCATGTGCGAGTAATTCACCCGCTGCCTGCCAATTGCCCGCATGTTGCAGCCTTTCCACCTCATGGAAGTCAACGCTGTAGAGCACTACCTTGGCCGAGTGCAGGCCGCCTAATCGTGCCTTGATGGATTCGTTGATTTGGCGGTAATAGGGCACGGTGGATTCCCAACTCATGCCACCTATTAGTCCGATGATCTTCATGGTGATGCCTCGTTCTGCGCATTGAATGGAATCTGGTGGGACGATCAGGCGCGTTCCAAACCATAGCTTGCTAATTTTTCATACAGCGTTGCACGACCAATGCCGAGAACGCGCGCAGCGTCGCTCTTGTTGCCTTTACTGGCGGCAAGCGCGGCGCGGATGGCTTTGACCTCGGCTTGTTTGACGGCTTCGGCCAGTGGCAGGGTAGGGCTGTCGGCAGCTGGGCAGTTGGCGGCGGGGAAGTCGGCAGGGGTGAGTTCGGCGTGGTCGGCCAGCATGGTAGCTTGTTCAAGCGCATTGCGCAGTTCACGCACGTTACCGGGCCACGCTTGGCAGGCCAGCCAATCAATTGCTTCCGGGCTTAGGGTTTTGCGTGAAGTGCCGGTACGCAAGGAGATATCTTTCAAGAGTTTCTCGGCTAATGCCGCAATGTCTTCGCTACGGCCTCGTAAGGGGGGGAGGGGGATGGGCAGTACATTCAGGCGGTAGAATAAGTCGGCGCGGAATTGGCCAGCTTGGACCATGGCATACAGGTCACGACTGGTAGCGGCAATGACCCGGACATCGATTTTGATCAGCTGGTTGGCCCCGAGCGGTTCGATTTCCATTTCTTGCAGCACACGTAATAGTTTGGCTTGCGTGGTGAGGGGGAGATCGCCGATTTCGTCGAGAAAAATGGTGCCTCCCTCCGCCAACTTGAATTTGCCGTCGCGACCACGGCGGTCGGCACCGGTATAGGCCCCCGGAGCTGCGCCAAACAGTTCGGCCTCTAGCAATGTGTCGGGTATAGAGGCAATGTTGAGAGCGACAAAGGGTTGGTTGGCGCGAACGCTGGCAGCATGGATGCTTTGCGCCAGCAGCTCCTTACCGGTACCGGTTTCACCAAGCAGCAACACAGCCGCGTCCAGACGGGCTGCGCGTCTACCAAGGTCTTTCATGCGTTTGCAGATGGAGCTGTCGCCTATCACGTCGGCAAAGGTATAGCGCGCGGTGCGGTCGCGGCCGATGTCACGGCGAACTTGCAAGCGGCCTTGTTGCAAGCGGCTGAATTTATCCACCAAGGGTTTAAGCGGTTGCCATGCGTCGTACAGCATGATGCCGCCGGCGCCAATGACGAGACCATCTTCGCCCATGATGGGGAAGCGGGAGACGACGAAAGTGCGGTCGCGGTAGGTCATGAAGTCGAGCAGGATAGGCTCGCCGGTACGCAGCACCTCAGGCAGCTTGGTGTTGGGCAGCAGTTCGTTGATGCGCTGGCCGATAATACGGTTGGGGTCGCTGATACCCAGTATCTCGGCATAGTGTGGGTTGATCCAGACGACGCGAGAGTCGGTATTGATGACGACGGCACCAGCGAATTGCCGTTCGAAAACGTCGAAGAACGCGCGCTGAAGCACCTCGTGTAATGCGGGGTGGGGCAGCGCGTGGGCATCTGGCAGGTTAAGGCCGAGTTTCATCATTATGTGACTTTGGCTGTTGTCTCCTGGGGCCGATGGTACGCGAGCTGGCGCTTGATTGGGTTGAGTACTAATTGTCCCTGTTGCATGTTTTTATTTGGCGTGGCTGTTTGATCGGTACAAGGTAATGCAAACGCCCTGCAAAGCAGGGCGCCGAAGGACCAGGTGCTGAGTGTGGGGTTAGTGCTGTAACGTTGGGTAATCGGTGTAACCGCGTTCATCACCACCGTAAAAGGTGCTGGGATCAGGCGTATTCAATGCGGCGCCCTTGGCGAAGCGAGCTACTAGGTCTGGGTTGGCAATAAATGGGCGTCCAAAGGCAATCGCATCAGCTTTGCCTGTCTGAATCATGGCCTCTGCTTTTTCTGCGTCGTAGTTGCCGCAGTAGATCAGTGCTCCCTTGAAGTCTCGACGCAATGCGTTGCGGAACTCATCGGATAGGGCAGGGCCGCCAGCCCAGTCTGATTCGGCAATATGCAGGTAAGCCACGTTGCGAGCGCTAAATTGCTTGGCCAGATACAGACCCATTGCATCAGGCTCGGTGTCCTGAATGTCGTGCAAAGTGAAGGAGGGTGATAGACGTATGCCTACCTTGTCGGCACCGACCTCGGTGGAGATGGCATCGACGACTTCCAACAACAGGCGGGCCCGATTCTCCAGGTGTCCACCGTAAGCATCGGTACGTTGGTTAGTATTGGTGGCAAGGAATTGATGCAGCAGGTAACCGTTGGCAGCGTGGATTTCGACAAAGTCGAAGCCGGTACGTACGGCGCGGCGAGCAGCTTGGACATAGTCGGCGATGATGCCGGGCAACTCGGTGGTTTCGAGGGCACGTGGCACATCTGTGGGCAAGTTGGCTGGGGTGCCATCGGGTTGAATCACAAACGTCTTGGTCCCTTCTGCACGTATTGCAGAGGGAGCAACCGGCGCTTGGTTATCAGATTGCAGCAGACGGTTTGAAACACGGCCTACATGCCAGAGCTGGAGGGCGATACGGCCGCCCGCGGCATGCACATGCTCAACGACGTTTTTCCAACCTGCTTCCTGTGCGTCGGTATACATGCCGGGCGTCAGGGCATAACCCTGGCCCTGACGGGATATTTGCGTGGCTTCTGAGATGATCAGGCCGGCAGTACTGCGCTGGGCATAATAGCCGGCATTGAGTTGAGTGGGGACATCTCCGGGCTGGCTTGCGCGTGACCGGGTCAACGGCGCCATGAGCACCCGGTTTGCCAGGGGGGTGGCGCCAATACGGATGGGTGTAAGCAGCTTGTCGGTAGACATAATCAAATCCTAAAATAGACTGGTCGTCTATAAAATAGAGACAAAAAATAGCCCAAGGGCTGGTTTGTATTCCCGACCAAAAACAATGGCCGTTTACCTGCTGATTTCGACTCCCCAAACAACCCAGATACCTGTCCACATTACCAAGGACCACAGTGCAGCAAAGAATGCGTAAGACTAGACGACGGTGAGCAGGCTCTGGATTTTGTTTCAGCGGTTATTTGCTGCGTTTGAATATTTCGGTGACCTGTTCACCTCCGGCACCCCAGTTATCGGTTTCGACTTCTTCGATCACGACAAAGGTCTGGGCGGGGTTCTTATTCAGAACATCCTGCAATAGCTTGGTGACGCCAGCGATGAGTTCCATCTTCTGCTCTTTGCTGACACCTGGGGGCGTTACCTTGATATTGACAATCGGCATGCTGATTCCTTTAAGCAAGTAGTAAGTCGGTTGCGTGGCGGGCCGCCGTAAAGGCGGTTTGGTTGTGCTGTACCTTGGCCACAAGGGCCGCCCCCAGCCAGAGCTGATAGAGCGATGCCGCCAAGGTATCGGCTGCGGTGCCGGGTGGAATGGAGCGATCCGCCCGGCCAATGACAATACATGCAGCGAGGCGTTCGACAATGCCCGCAATGCCGCGTTCCAATTCCTTGCGCATGGCTGCGGACAAGTCACTTACCTCTCCTGTCAGCTTGACAACCAAGCAGCGTGATTCGCAGTTTGTTTCGCCGGGCAGCGCATCCCAGTTGGAGAAAAAGGTTTCGAGCTTGCTACGGCCATTTAATGCCGTATTGGCCACGATGCCATCAAGGGTACCAAGGTAATTGGCGAAGAACCGCTCCAACAACGCCACGCCATAGCCTTCCTTGGATTCGAAGTAGTGATAGAACGAGCCCTTGGGCACGCCAGCCGACCCCAATATTTCTGCCAACCCGACAGCCGCAAAGCCTTTGCCGAGCATGATCCCTTCGCCGGTGGCGAGCAGATGTTCACGAGTGTCGTCGAAGTGTCTTTCCATCATGATCGTATCCTAACCCCTAAATAGACCAGTCGTCTAGTGTAATTTTAAGTAAATCGCGTTGACAGGTAATACCGGTAGTAAGGGTGGTAGCTGGCCGCGTGGAGAGGGGGATGACGCACAGTTCGGAAGGTATGGGTTGCCGTTCCATCTACAACCCTACCTTTAATGGGGGAGTAAACATTAGGACGTTAACTAAACTCTTTCAACCGCCGTTGGTCGAGTTGTGAGCGATATCGGGAGACGAGTGAGAAATGAGGGAACTTATGCGTGCTGATTGTATCTTTCCTGCGCTTTACTTTTCCCCCAGTGTTGGCAGTGCTTTTAGGTATAAAAACTAGAACCAGAGCGGTTTTTAGAGGTGTTTACCCCCTTTAAGCCAAGCGGGCTAACATGTCTATATTTCAAGATGAAGTTATAGACCTACCGTTCGTCGGCTCGACCCCGTTGATTTTTGACCTTCCCCCCTATTCTTGACTACTACCACATAGGCCTGTGCCGAATGCACAGCTCGATTTTTGCATCGCGTACCGAGAGCGTAATCGGAGTGTGTTCCCTGATTACGCGTCGTCCCCTGCAGATTGCATTTCCGTGTCCAGTCAGCGCAAAGCCAAAACTATCGCGGCTGGAACGGGGGGTTGTTTGAATGTGAGACGAACCCAAAAGTACAAGCAAGTTGCGGCTTGGCGCAGTTTGCGAGCAACGGTGCCTTGAACTTATCCGGTTTGGGGTGCGGGGCGGTTGGGTAGGCCGACTATCACGGTGAGCTCGACCAGATTTGGGGAATTTTCCCCGGGTGAGGAGCGGAGGAAGTCAGTCATGAAGCCATTGCTTTGCGCAGTTGCACGTCCTGCAGTTTTGTCGATCCTGTTAATGGGGGCCTGGAATGCAATGGCCGCTGAACGAGTCGATTTGGAAAGCTATACCGTCGATCAACCGCATGTCCCAACCTTGACCAGTGGTCAGGCCGGCGTGCAGGCCATGTTGGGTTTGGCTGCCGGGGAGTTAAAACCCCTGCGTAGCCAGACCTACGCCAACGGCAAGGTGGTAACGCGCTATCAGCAGTATCACCAAGGCATACCGGTATTGGGTGAGTCGATCGTGGTGGATCAACCATCTGTCACAGCACAACCTGCATTCAGTGGCACCTTGCTCAGGGGGGTGACCAATGACTTGCCCCAAGCCAAGCCTACTTTCAAGAGCGCTGATGTACTCAGCCAGGCCAAAACCTTGGCCCGTGTGCAAGGTGCAACCGAAAATGACCAGGCAACGCTCTACGTCACACTCGACAAGAACGTCGCACGCTTGGTCTATGTGGTGTCCTTTATGGTCCCGAACGCAACTAAACCCAGCCGTCCTTTCTTCTTGATCGATGCCACGACAGGGGCCGTGATTAAGCGTTGGGAAGGCTTGGCCCACCGTGACGCAACTGGCCCTGGTGGGAATACCAAGACCGGCCAATATGAATACGGCGCAGACTTTGGCCCGCTTGTGGTAACGGACGATTGCAAGATGAACAGCGGCAATGTCATCACCGTCAACCTCAATGGCGGTACCAGTGGCTCGACACCGTATCAGTTCGATTGCCCACGTAATACCGTCAAGCAAATCAACGGTGCCTTCTCGCCGCTGAATGACGCACATTACTTCGGTAATGTCGTGTTCAACATGTACAAGGATTGGTTCAATCTTCGTCCAATCAGCCAGACCTTGACCATGCGAGTGCATTACAGCCGCAATTACGAGAATGCGTTCTGGGATGGCAGTGCCATGACATTTGGTGATGGCGCCAGTACGTTCTACCCATTGGTATCGCTTGATGTATCGGCCCACGAAGTTAGTCACGGGTTTACCGAGCAGAATTCAGGCCTTGAGTATGACAATATGTCCGGTGGTATGAATGAGGCCTTCTCGGATATGGCTGGTGAGGCGGCTGAGTACTACATGAAGGGTACCAATGACTTCAAGGTTGGTGCCGAGATCTTTAAAGCCAGTGGTGCGTTGCGTTATATGGATGATCCTACGCGTGATGGCCGTTCGATTGGCCATGCCAAGGATTACAGTGACGACCTTGATGTCCACTATTCCAGCGGTGTTTACAACAAGGCGTTTTATCTGCTGGCTAACCGCGCAGGGTGGAATACCCGCAAGGCATTTGAAGTGATGGCAGATGCCAACCGCCTGTACTGGAAGAATGACAGTACGTTTGACGAAGGTGCTTGCGGGGTGGAAAAAGCAGCTGAAAACCGTGGCTATCCAAAAGCCGACGTGACGGCTGCATTTAATGGGGTAGGGGTAAGTTGTGTTGTTACACCACCGCCAGGCAGCAATGTTCTGGCCCGTGGCGTACCTGTACCTAACCTTGCTGCCGGCAAAGGTGGGCAAATCAAGTACACCATGGTTATTCCTGCCAGTGCCAGCAACCTTACCTTTAAGATCTCAGGTGGTTCGGGCGATGCAGATATCTACGTTAAGTTTGGTTCTGCACCAACGCTGACTTCATACGACTATCGGCCATACAGGTCGGGTAATAATGAGACGGTAACCATCCCAACACCGAAGGTTGGCACCTACCACATCATGTTGAATGGCTACAGCGCGTTCAGCGGCGTAACCTTGGTGGGGAATCACCGTTAAGCCCCTTTGCCCGCCCCATCTGGGGCGGGTTTTTCATTTAAATGGACTATCGACGCCTGTGATCCAGGTTACAGGCTGAAGGAGCATTCCGTATGCAATACAAGCTGCTGACCCTGCTTTTGGCTGGTGCGTTTATGTTCAGCCCAGCGCAAGCTGCCCCAAAGAAGATCTGGATTACCGTCGGTGATGCAGCCTATGCCCAGTTGCAAAAACTGGCACCGGAGGTTGTTGCCTCCGAGAGTCAAGTCATGGCAGGTAGTGTTGGGAACAACCCGTCCGCGTTGGCGAACCCAGAGGCGTCGAAACTGGAGCGCGCCCATGTGGTTGAAGTCGATGAGTCATTGTTGTTTGGTTTGAGCGAGGCGGTACATCACGAGTTGAACCGCTGTGGCGGCTTTATGGCTCATAGCAGCAAGGAAGAAGCATTGGCAGCGTTGCAGGCTCCCGCTACTCTGCTGGAATCCAGCCGCCCCAGCTATACGATTGATAATCAAGCGACGGTGAACCCACTCTTGCCGCAGATGCAAGACAGCAATATCGCCGATACAATCGCCAGCTTAAGTGCGTTTACCAACCGTTATTACACCACCACCCATGGGGTGAATGCCTCCAACTGGCTGATGCAACGCTGGCAGCAGTTGGCCGGTGGGCGTACCGATGTGACGGTTGAGCAGTTCACCCATAGTGCCTATCCGCAAAAGTCGGTCATCCTCACTATCAAGGGTACCGACAACGCCAATGAAGTCGTGGTGTTGGGCGGCCATCTTGATTCAATCAACGGTAGCGGCACGACTGAAAATACCCGCGCGCCGGGGGCCGATGACGATGCATCGGGCATTGCCAGCCTGACCGAGGCGTTGCGAGTGATGCTGGCCTCTGGCTATAAACCACGCCGTACCATCAAGTTCATGGGTTACGCTGCTGAAGAACGCGGATTGCTCGGCTCGCAGGATATTGCCAAGAAGTTCAAGGCCGACAATATCAATGTGGTGGGGGTGATGCAGCTGGACATGACCAACTACAAAGGCTCGGCCAACGATATCTATATCTATACCGATTACACCGACAGCCAGCAGAACACCTTTGTAACCAATCTGATCACCACTTACTTGCCCACGCTGACAATAGGTACCGATCGTTGTGGTTATGGCTGTTCAGATCATGCCTCCTGGTATAACCAGGGCTATCTGACTTCCATGCCTTTCGAAGCTTCATTCAACCAAGATAATCCCAATATCCACACCGTCAACGATACCTACGCCAATATGGGTAACCAGGCGCAGCATGCGCTCAAGTTCAGCCGTCTGGGCCTGGCCTTTGCGGTGGAATTGGGGAGTGATGGTGCTGCGGTGCCTCCCCCTGGCGATAAGGTGGAGACCTTTACCGGTAATCTGGGCAAGGGACAAAAGATGAACCTTGGTCCCTTCAAAGTAGGCGCTGGCGGGAAGTTTTTGGCGGATATGACAGGCACGGGTGATGCCGACCTCTATGTACGCAAGGGGAGTGCGCCGACTACCAGTTCCTATGATTGCCGGCCCTATAAGAATGGTTCAACGGAAAGCTGCACGCTCAACCTGACTGCAAATGGTGATGTCTACGTGATGCTGAACGGCTATGCGACTGCGTCCTACAACCTGAAAGTGACCTACCGGACGCAGTAAGCTGGCAATTACCGAGTTTGTTTGTTTCCTGTTTATAACCAACCCAACAAAAGTCCAGCTGAAAAGCAGGGCTTTTGTTGTCTTGTGCGCCCAGCATGGGCGCACTCCTGCGGGTGGAAGTCCCGCCGTAAGTTGATCACAGCGAACGAAGTGAAGCGCAACTGCGTGAGGGCGACCGAGCGTGGGAAGGAAGCGTGGATCGTAAACCG
>NZ_PDZH01000010.1 GCF_002735695.1 Chitinimonas sp. BJB300 | reverse complement strand
GAATGCCTGAGCATCAAGACGCAGAAGAACCCATTCGCACTTTGCCGCAAGTTACTGATCAACGCCTCCCGCGCGGCTTATGATCAGTTACAGCTGCTTCTCGCAGCTACTGCGTAACATCAGTTACGTTTTGAAATGTCCACCACGACGGCAAGCACCATCAGGCCGGCTTCGGTTTCGATGGGGTTTAGCCCGATTTCAATGGGGAATTCGCGCCCATCCTGATGCATGCCGTACAGGTCACGGCCTATCCCCATTGGCCGGGGGCTGGGCGTAACAAAATAGTTGTTGCGCAGCGAAGGGTGATGAGGTCGAAAACGATGCGGTAGCAGGATTTCAATCGGTTGGCCCAGTATGGCATTACGCGCGTAGCCAAACATCTGTTCTGTTTGGTTATTCACCATTTCTATCTTGCCACTGGCGTCAATCATGACCATACCGTTGGGGGAGGATTCCACCACCAACCGGAAACGGTCTTCCATGCGTTGACGCAGGGTGATATCGCGTATCACCTTGATGTACCCGTTTAATTTGCGACTGCTTCCCCATCTTGGCATCATCATTGCCTGGGCCAGAAACAGGGTGCCATCCTTACGCTTACACCAAAATTCCCTTTCAACAAATCCCAATCCACGGGCCTTTGCCAATTCATCTTGCGCAGCGTCACCGCTGGAAAAGATGGAAAAATGCTGGCCGATTATCTCCTCTGCGGCGTAGCCATACAGGCGTTGGGCACCAATATTCCAGCTGGCTACCAGTCCATCGGTATCCAACAGGTAAATGGCATATTCCTTGGCGTAGTGGATGAATAAGTCGAAGGCGGCGGCTTCGTCAGAGGAATAGGAGTGGTTGCCTGCTTCTATCATGGGCGTGGCCAGGATGTAGATGCGTGATAGAACAATGCAGCACACGACATGCGGCGAATTGAAATAATGGGGGGCCAAACTAGATAAATAGTAAGGGCATCCTCCAACGCTTTATTCCCGTCGCAATACAGGTACTGCCCACGGAATCTTCTTAATTTTATGGAATTGATATGCGGGTCAATCACTTTGCGTGGCATATCTTTCCTGCTATTTTCATAGCAAAGGCTTGGCCTATCAGGCAAGTTTGCATTGCATGTCGTACTGCAGCGGGACGTTGGTATTGCCCTGATTGGCATCCAGGCCTCAGGCAGGGGCGGTTGGACCACCCGTCGATTAGTATCGGCGCGGTATCAAAATTTGGCTGCCGTGGGTGAGTTTGCTTGCGCTTGGCAATGCGTCTTTAGAACCAGTCTAAAGTCTGCTGCGCGTCGGCAATATGGCGTTGAAAACACCCTCGGAATGCTCATTTACCCTGTGTAAACTCCGCATCCTCGGCTGTTTTCGCCTTATCTTGCCCTAGCTCGCGAGACTTTAGACAGGTTCTTAGGTGGGAGGAGGGGCTCAGGGTTTCATTGGGCCAATGTACTTACGTGCGATCACCACGTTGTCGATATATAGCGACATATCGTGTGGACTGGGGGATATGCCGCCGTGGTACACGTCGAGCCAGACGGTCTCGATTTTGAGTTCGGGTGTATTGCGAAAGCGGATATTGGTTTTGTCCATCACCAATTGGCCATTGATCCAGGCGCGCATTACCCCATCCTTGATACCGGGAGTATTGAGCTTCAGGTATTGCTCGACGGCATACCAGCGGTTGTTTTCCAGCAACGCAGCCGGGCCTTTACCCCACGCCCAGATATCGCCCGATGCGTCGTGGATGTCGGCATGGTAGCTATAAGAATTCAACGCGGTCAGGTTGCGCATATGCTTGGCCTCGGCAGGCCGGGCGAAAAAGCCTCCCCGGGCAGACCAGCCGTTATAGCCATCGGTCTTGCGCATGCCCCAGCCTGCGCGGCCGTAGGTGCCGGAAATACCGGGCATCTTGCCGCCGTCCAGCGACGGGTTCCAGTCATCGGCAAAGCGCAGGTAATAGCGGAAGAAGATTTCTTCGGGCTCGGGTTTGCCATCCTTGGCGAACTGATAGCGTAGGTCCAACCCCAGGTTCTTGCCTTTCAGCAGCGTGACGCGCAGCGCTTTGCCCGATAGCGGTACGAACAGGCGCTGGCTGTCTTCCTCCACCGCGGAGGCTTCGCTGCGCAACGACCAGTCACTCCATTCAGTCATCCATAACTTGCTCTCAAAGCCATGTGCGAAGACCACGTCCGGGTCTTTTTCGATGCCTTGATCGCGCGGGTATTTATTGGCCAGCCCTTGCTGTACCTCATTGCTTGCCCTCTCGAACGGTGTTTGGACCCGGAATACACCTATCCTGCCGCCGCTGCCGTATTGCACGTTGGAAGCAAGGTAAAGCGTGGCTTCCTGCAACGAGCCCTTGGTAGGCGGCAAGTCAAAGCGCAATAGGGCATTTTGCTTGGCGCTGACCTTCATCTCGGGCCGGCCGCCCAGGCTCGACAGCGAGGTGCAGTCGAGAAAGGTATCGGCTGCTGGAGACAACCTGCTGCGGCTGCCATCTTTCCATTGCAGCTTCAGCATGGGCCGGCCGCTCAGGTCGGGCGATTCCTTGCTCAGAAACTCAACAACGCCGCTAAGCGGGCCGGGCAGGCTGCGCAACAGCATGCCTTGGTTGGGTTGGCTGGCCGACAGCCATTGTTCTACCAGCGGGGTGACATTGAACTCGATCAGCTGGCGGCCTTGTTGCGCTTTTACATCTTGTGTGGCGTAGGGTTGATTGCCGTAAAGCGTGCCGGCCTTGTCCACCCAGTCGCCCATCGGCTTCTCCCAGGGGAACTTGCCCATGAGCAGGTAGTTTTCGCAAGTAGCGCCCACCATGTCGTCGCTGATAACCAGACCTTTGGGCACTGCCCAAGCCATAGGGAGGGTTTGCAGCAAGAGCAAAGACAAGCAGCAGATACGGTGCAGGCGCATGGCGGGACAGCCTTGTCGGTTTACCCTGTGCGCAGCCGGTCGTCCAGCCACGGTGAGGGGGAGAGGGTTTGCTTTAGTTGTAGATTGCGCAACAAAATCGTTATTTACACATTGGATACGGACGGCCAATTCAGCATGGAACCTCGCCTGGGGTTATTCCTGCGGCCCTGTTTTTTCTTGTTTTGTCGGGCTCGGTTTCTTCTTGGGCAGGGTCCACCAGATAATCAACACTAACAATAGGCCGGCAACGCCCGCCTCTAATAAGAACCACACCATCATTACACCTTGATATCTGTGAGTAAGTCGCCATGATAGCGGGATCGTCCTCGCTACTGAATGCGCTTCATGTCCGCTATGGTTCCGTCCAACCCTGCCCGCACAGCGCGCAGCGATTGGCAAACGCTCAAGACCCTGCTGCCCTACCTTTACAACTATAAGGGCAGGGTTACCCTGGCGCTAAGCTGCCTTGCCCTTGCCAAGTTCGCCAATGCAGGGGTGCCATTGCTGTTGAAGGGTATTGTTGATCACCTCACCGCCAAGCCGGGTTTGGTATTGGCGATTCCTGCGGTGCTGATTCTTGGCTATGGCCTGTTGCGGCTGGCGGTAACCAGCTTTGGCGAGCTGCGTGACGCCATCTTTTCCAAGGTAGCCCAAGGTGCTATTCGTCAAGTGGCGTTGGAAACCTTTCGCCACCTGCATCTGTTGAGCCTACGCTTTCATCTGAATCGCCAAACCGGCGGGGTGACGCGTGATATCGAGCGTGGCACGCGTGGCATTGGCACCTTGTTGCGCCTTATGCTGTTCAATATTCTGCCCATCATCCTGGAAATCGGTCTGGTGACGGGCATTCTGGTGTGGATGTACGACTGGCGCTTTGCTGCCGTCACCTTGGTGACGATTCTGTTATATGGTTTGTTCACCATCTGGGTGACGGAGTGGCGCACACAAAACCGGCGCAAGATGAATGAACTCGATTCCAAGGCCAATGTGCGTGCTGTGGATTCCTTGCTCAATTACGAAACCGTGAAGTATTTCGGTAACGAGCGTTATGAGGCCAGTCGCTACGATGAGTCGATGGCCCGGTGGGAAAAAGCGGCTGTTTTGAATGAAACCTCGATTGGTCTGCTCAACAGCGGCCAAAGCGGCATCATTGCAATGGGGGTGACGGGTTTGGTCTGGCTGGCGGCCGACGGGGTGGTGAAGGGCACTATGACGTTGGGCGACCTTGTAGCGGTCAATGCCTTCCTCATCCAACTCTATGTGCCACTCAACTTCCTGGGCATGGCGTATCGCGAAATCAAACAGTCGCTGACGGACATGGAAAAAATGTTCAGCCTGATGGTGGAGCATGCCGAGATACAGGATGACCCATCGGCCACTGCCTTGCAGACATCTGCCGCCGCAGTGCAATTTGAGCAGGTGGATTTTGGCTACGAAGCAAACCGGCAGATCTTGCAAGGAGTGGACTTCAGCATCCCGGCGGGTAATACGGTAGCGGTCGTGGGTAGTTCCGGCGCGGGTAAAAGCACACTGTCGCGGTTGTTGTTCCGCTTTTACGATGTGAATGGCGGGGCCATTCGCATCAATGGGCAGGATTTGCGCCAACTCACGCAGTCGAGCCTGCGTGCCCACATTGGCATTGTGCCGCAGGACACAGTGCTGTTTAACGACAGCATCTATTACAACATCGCTTATGGCCGGCCTAGTGCCACCCGGGCTGAGATTATTGAGGCCGCGCGGTCGGCGCATATTCTCGGCTTTATCGAACAGTTGCCTGATGGCTGGGAAACCACGGTGGGCGAGCGGGGCCTCAAACTATCGGGCGGTGAAAAACAACGCGTGGCCATTGCGCGCACCATCCTTAAAAACCCGCCCATCCTGATTTTTGACGAGGCGACCTCGGCGCTGGACTCGAAAACCGAAAAAGCCATTCAAGTCGAACTGGCGGCGATTTCGGCCAACCGCACTACGTTGATTATCGCCCATAGGCTGTCCACCGTCGTCGATGCGGATGAGATATTGGTTTTGGAGCAAGGCAGAGTAGTGGAGCGGGGCAGCCATCGCAGCTTGTTGGTGCAGAACGGCGTATATGCTCGTATGTGGGCGTTGCAGCAAAGCGAGCTGGAACAGGAAACCGATACGGCATAACGGAGCACAGCGGCTGCTAAATAAAAATCCACGCGGTGCCATGCGTGGATTTTTTGCTTAATTGCTTAGCCAGGCATCCAATTTACGATTCACTGTCGGGTGCTGCCGCACAGGGCGGGGCCACGGCCTGATTACTGCCCGTGTTGATGAATCCGTCGCTAACCCAGGCATTGATACTCAACCAATTCCACAGCTGGGTTCGCCCCCAAACGCCTTCTACCCAATCACCTTGTACTGTGCAGATAATGGTGACGGTTTCTCCTTCAGGTAAAGAACCAACAATGGGCGCGCTTAAGGAAGGGGATTCACGCAGATTGACCTTGTCGTTGCCTTTGCCCGGCGTAACGATGCCCATAGGTAATGAGCTACCACCGCCATAGTTGCGCAGACTCCCCCCGACATTGACACGCGTGCCATTGCGTATTGCATAGCCCTCATAAGGACGGCTGCCCTCGCGGAAAGTCCAACCTCCAATGATCTTGCTGTCGACGGCAGTCTTGTTGCCGCCATGTTTAAGTGCAAAATGCACGTGTGGTCCTGTCGTCGAGCCACCACAAGGCAGCCCTACGCCGATACGCCCAAGATAGGTCCCCTTGGTAATGGCTGCGCCATTGCCCAGGTCGGTCAGGTTCTTCATATGGTAGTAGCTGGTGCTGAAGCCATTGTCGTGAACGATAGAGATCAGTCCACTGCCATTGCGTACGCAGCTCTGGTACACCCGGCCATCCCGTGGTGCACGCACCACGCCGTCACCGCCCGCGAAGTCGAGCGAGTTATAGGGGCGGCTGGTCTGATCATCGCCATGCGCCCCACCAGTCAACCGCCAGCTATCGTTTTCTGCCCATGGCAGACCCAAGCCCGTCTGTACATCCGCGAGCAACCTGTCCTGTAACTCGGGGGGCAATGGCGCATTGAGCGACTTGAGCAACCAAGGCTTCTCCCCACTGACAAAAAGGTTGTCGGGCGCCTGTTCGATTAGCTGTTTGAACTGCTCAGTGCCCTCGACCCCAACAAGCCAATTGTTTTTCACATACTGGCCCATGAAGAGGCGCGTTTCGGGTGCCTCATCAACTTGGTCAGGCAAGAGCAAGGTGGCACTCCCCATTACCCATTGTTTGCTGGGGTGCGTTTTCTGCACCTCGACCAATACCCCTTTATGCTGTGCCGGCTGCAATTGCAGCAACATGGCCTGGCTGGTGGCCCTCTGTAATTCGGCTTGAAAGTCGGGGCTCGTTTCTGTTGCCAGGAGACGGCAAGGTAGGGCGGCGGAAAAAAGTAGCAAGGCAAGCTGAGTAACGCGATGACTATGCATACAGACCTCCTAGGGAAATACAACGGCGGCCCTGAACGGATTGTTTGGCCGCCGTCGGGCGTTGATTTTCTTTTTGTTGTGCAATAAAAAAATCAACCGTGCCATGGTCGGTAAATGCGTTTTGGTAGTCAATGCTTCAGGCTTGAGTTAAGTACTTGGCGATAAATTAACGCGGCCGGTTCCTGTTGATTCCTTTGGGTAATTGTCTGGTTACAGGCAGCAGTTATTAGCCGAGCGGTTGTTGCTGATAGGTTTGAAAACACCCTCGGAATGCTCATTTACCACGCGTGAACGCCGCATCCTCGGCTGTTTCCGCCTAATCTTGCCTTAGCTCGCGAGAGCTTTAGACAGGTTCTTAGCGTAAAGTCATCAGTGCTTGATTAACGCACACTCACCGTCTGCCCTTTCCAAGCAGGGCTTTGCCAGCGGTAGAAGGTACTCAGGTTGTTCGGCTTGTCGGCCTGCTTCTCTACCGCCAGCGTGTCCATACGCCGCAAGTCGAAGCTGCGCTTGTAGCGATCTTCCACTCTGGTTTCCCGTGCGGTAAGCATCTGGGTGTTGCCTGGCACCCAGCCCGCGAATTCAACGTAGCCAAGGTTGGGGTTGTCCAAGGCCGGAGGCAGTGCCTGCACGTCCCAACCCGCTTGCCCTTGTCGGAATAGCCACATTTCACGCCATGTATCGAGCGGCTGTACCGCCAACGCCAGGGCGGTGCCTTGCGCGTTGGTGGTGGCAGAAGCCGGCCACACGACGCTGAAGGTGCAACGAGTGAGCAGTGGCTTGGTCTGGTCGTGCTTGGCATCGACCAAATGCACACACGTTTCCCCTGGTTGACCGGGGCTGACCGCTATCGACAGCTTGGTTGGCGCCTGTGCCGTATTGCGCGCCAGTGTGGGCTCGGCTGCCCAGCGCGAGGCGCCCACCCGGATCGCGGCATCGTTGTAGGCGGCCTCGTCGGTTTCCATCAGTTCACTTTTATTGATGGCGGCCAATTCGCTTAGTGCCCGGCTGCCTGCTGCTTGCAAGGCGGCGGGGGCAAACTCCGGACGTCTTGCCCGCTGGTAGGCAAGGCTGGCCCAGACGCTGGCCTTGCGTAGCCTAAGGCGATTTTTCAGTACTTCGGGCAGATCACGGGTTTCGATACGGTCCAATACTTCTGCCCGCCAGTTGTCGAGGGCAAAGCGTTCTACCGGCGGTAGGGTGGGCGAGATGCAATCCTCCCGAGTCAGCGCCAGTGCAGCCGTGGCCTTCTGGTTATCGGTAGCCGGCATAGCCAGCACCCGGCGATGCGCGTCACCGTTGTAGCAAAGTTGCATCTGGCCATTGCGCTCGAAGCTGGCCATGCCGACGCCGTAGCTGGCAGCGACTTCCAAATGGGCAGCCACCATGTCGTTCGCGGTGTTGGCGCGGTTGGCGGAAGCACGGCGGGCCAGTCGTTCGGCCATGGTCCCCAGGGCATCGAAGGCCTCGCCATTGATTGCTGCCGCCGGGGCTGCCCGTAGGTAGGTGGCGACATAACTGATACCCAATGCTTCCGAGCCGGGCATATCGCGCAAGAAGCGCACCACCGAGAGCAATTCCGGCGCGGATTCTGGCGTTAAAGACTGGTTGCGTACCTGTGTGGCGCGGACATAGCCCGCACGTTCCCGGCGATGGTCGTATACCTGTAGGTAGTCACCCTTCTGACCTCGAACTTCAAGGCTATCGCCTTGCCACAGAACCGCCTGCCGCGGCGCAGATTCGCGGGGAGCGGCACGCAGTGCGGATTGGTCCTGGCTGACAATGGCGATGGTGGCGAGTGCGGCGGCGAGCATGCTTATTCTCCCTCTACATCGGTGTTGTCCTGCTCGCCCAGGTCTTGGTGGTCTACTTGAGGTGTTGATTGCGCGCTGCCTTGTTTGCCGCCACCAAGTAGGGTGGCGCCGATGAAGCCGCCGTCGGCAGGTGGAGGCGCGATGATGACGGAAACCTTGTCTGAGAGCTTATCTGCCAGGGTCTTTTGGATCAGCAGTGGGTTCTTGGAAATAAGGGCGCCATCACGGGCTAATTGCTCGCTGGCGATCTTGCCGATACGGTCTTGGCGGTAGGCTTCGGCATCGGCCAGCTTTTGGCGCGAATCGGCTTCGCCGGCAGCTTCGATACGGCGGGCCTGGGCATTGGCTTCGGCATTTTTGATGCGGGCGATTTTTTCTGCTTCGGCTTCCAGGCCTCGCTGCTGGATCTGTTTTTCCTTGAACGGCAGCACATGCTTCATGGCTTCGGCTTGTGCTTTGGCGGCGATGATCTGCTCTTCGCCGGCGGCTTCAGCGGCTTTTTCGCGTCGCACTTTGTCGGCCAGGCCTTCCAATTCAGACTGCTTGACCTGCTTGTCTTTCAACTCCAGGGTATAGCGCATCTGCTCGGTCGCCAGTCCTTGCGCCAGCAGCTTTTCCATGCCTGCCTTGTAGTCCGCCGGCAGATCAACCTTGCCCATGGTGACGGTTTGTAACTTGATGCCATCGGCAGCCAGTTTCGGCTTCAATTCGGCTTCTATCAGCTGTTGGATTTCCTGGCGTTTGGTGGAGAAAATCTCGCGTACCGTGTAATGGGCCAGGGTCTTGTAGAGTACGCCCTGGATCACGGGTTCGATGATCTCACCGTTGATGTCTTCCGGCAGGCTGCGAGCCATGCTGGGGATTTTGCTGGCGTCGAGGGCGTAGCGGACGGAAATATCCACGCCGAGAGAAAGCCCTTCCACCGATTGAAAAGCGCCGCTGCCACTGGCGTTGCTCGGGGATGTTGGTCGATAGATCTGATCGCGCAGCGGAAAGCGCCGCAGTTCGTGAAGACCGGGAATCACCAGCGCACTACCATCGCGTACTTCTGTAGACGCTCCGGTCAGCTGGTTCAGCCGAATGCCGATTTCACCGCGGCCTACTCCTTGCAATGGGGGATGCGTATACAGCGTGTATCCAACGATGGCCGCTACGCTCACCGCGAGGATGCTACGGCGCGAGCCCCGCAGATGTTGCGACAGGCTCTTGGCACCGGCTGCCAGGCTGCCTATGGACTGTTGAATACTTATGACAAGGTTTTTGATTCGGGCCGACATGATGTGTTCTCTACGAAGTGGTTGATCTTCAACGGTGGGGGAGGTGCCCCGTCGGAGAGGCGTGAAGATCGCGCTGCCCTCCGTCTTGCATTGAGGGCTATCGTGCCGCAGAGGCCACGGAGCGAGCCATGCCGCCGGCAGGGCTCATCGGTTATCCGGTTGTGGTGATTGTTCCGCCGTGTTTCGGTTTGTTTGCAGGTGTGAGCAAACACTCACACTGCTTGCCGTGATTTAGCGGCGGAAAAGCCGGATACTGGACTGGTTAACTGCCGGATCAATCACCATGTTCAAAGTCGCCGTTGTGGAAGATGACCTTCCCACCAGCCAGCAGATCAAGGGTTGGATACTGTCCACCCAAGAAGGTATCGAGGTGGACCAATGGTTTACCCGCGACGATGCCGAGTCCGCCATTGCGCGCGAAGCGTACGACTTGGTCGTGCTCGATATCGAGTTGGGGCGCGAACGCCATGCCGGCGTTGCCATCATCAATGCCATCAACAAAGGTTGCCGTGGCACTCCAGTGTTGGTGGTCTCGGCCATGCCGGCCACCATCTACCGCAGCATCATGAAAGCCCTGGACGCGTGGGACTATTTGCAGAAAACCACTTTCGAGGAGGCCGATTTCATCGATACCTTCTTGGAAATCATACGTGCGTCCCGGAATAGAAACCGAGACAGCGCTGAGCCCGCGCCCGTGTTCAGCGACGAGCTGTCGATTGATCCGCTGCGCCAGAGCACGCCTTTGTGGCAAGGCAAGCGGGTTAATTTGCCGCTTACTGCCCAGCGCATCCTGGCTACGCTTTACGCGCAACGTGGCCAGGTGGTGTCCTACGACGAGTTGTTCCAGGTGGTGAAGAGTGGCCGTAACCGCGACAACATCAGAAAACACATCAGTACCATCCGCGATGCTTTTCGCGAACTCGATGAGGATTTCGACCGTATCGAGAATATTCCCATGCGTGGTTTTCGGTGGTCCGACCAAACATTCAACGGCCCTCGCAAATGAGGGCAGCCCTGGCTTGGCTAGCTTCTTTTCGCCTGCGTATCTTGTTTCGTTCGGCTTTCCTGTTGCTGGGCTTGGCCATCTTGACCATGGCGGTGTACGTACTGCAGGAGGAAAAACAGCGTAACTACGATAACTATCAATCCGGCTTTGTCAAGACCAAGGAGCAGATATCGGCTAAGTTACGCCACCCTACTGGGCAATTGGCCCTGCTTAATCCACCAGGGCGGGCGTTTCAGACCACGCCGCTTCACCCGGTGCTGCTGCCTTTTTCTGCAATTGATTTCGATGATCAGACCAAGGTACGCAATGCGGTTGAAATGGCAGGCTGTTTGGTTCAGTACAAACATTACGGCAGCCTTTGCGTGGCGATCGGCAACAATCCCTGGGCGGGTGGGTTTATCTATGCTGCCGGCACTTTCGCCAGTACCACGCTGGTGCCCCATCGTATCGGCGATGAACTGCTCGACTCCGCTCACCGTCTGCGGGTAGTGGTTACCTTGCGGGGCCAGACTTACCGTTGGATTGCGCCATTTGAGCCCTTGACGAGCGCGGGCAATCCGCAACGTGAGGGCACCCGTGGCCGGCTTACCGGTTATGTGGATATAGGCAGCCGTAACTACAAAGGTGCACGGCCGGTAAAGGAATTCCGCGGCTGGGTGTGGCAAGGCAGTCAATGCTTGATGGCCGAACAGGCAGGCGGGGGCGATTGCGAAAGGCAGTCCTTTTTCTCCTTGCGCTTGCCGGTCGAGGTATTGCGCGACGCGCTGTTCCAGCGGGAAAAACCGGTATGGCCACCTCCCGATCTCGATCTGATTCAGGTGCGTGTCGAAGCGCTGGCCCCAGGCGATGGCGCGGCATTGTTCGACAGCAATGCCGACGGTGCCATTGCGCCCTTTTCCCTTAACGATTTGCGCCCCTTGCTATTGCCTGGTGAAACCCTGCGCATACGTAAGACGACTGCCGCCAGCGACACCGATTTGGTGCGTCTTGCCGGCAGTGAAGGCACCGAAGGCGAAGTAAGCTCGCCGTTGCTTACCCGCCTGATTCGTTATCTGCCGGTGGAGCGCTATGAAGCCCCCATCGAATTAGAGGATGAAATTGCCACACCGCTCGGCAATTTCACCGTCTACTTCAAAGGTGATGCCCGTAGTGTCAATAAAAGGCTGAGCGCGGTGGCCACGCGCCTTTCGTGGTTTGTCGGTGCGATGCTGTTGGCCATTGGGCTTGCCTGGTTGATTATCGAGATCGGCATTATCCGACGCATCGCCCAGCTGACGCGACGATCAAACCAGCTTTCAAGAACAGCCAAGACCACCAATGGTCTTGCAGACTTCGAGCTGGCCGACCTGCGTGGCAGCGATGAGCTTGGCATCCTGGCCAATTGCCTTAACGACTTGCTACGCCGCGTGAAGGAAGACGCCGAGCGCGAACAGATTCGCGCCGAGCAGGAAAAGGACATGTGGCATGCCGTGGGCCACGAAATCATGTCGCCTTTACAATCGCTGATGGTGTTGCATGGCAAGGCAGACGACCCCAGCCACCGGTATATCAACCGTATGCAGCAAGCCGTTCGCATTCTGTATGGTAGTGCCAGCCCCAGCGAAGCCTTTCAGTCGTCCACCCTGGCAATACAAACGGTGGATATCAATGCATTTCTCCGCAACGTGGCCAACAACGCGGCTTGCGTCGACATCGCCGAGGTTTTTTTTACCGACGGACCCGATTCGATTCTGGTGCGTGCAGACGAATATTCGCTGGAAGACGTCGTCACCCACGTTTTACGCAATGCTGACCGTTATCGGCCGCCCGGCACCCCGATCACCTTGACGCTAACTACCAGTGAAACGACAGCCAGCGTCGCCATCCACAACATCGGCAAGCCCATTCCCCCAGACCTTATTGGCAAGATCTTCGAATATGGCATCTCAGACCAAGCGGAAGCCGCCGCCAATGGCAACCGTGGCCAGGGCTTGTTCGTGGCTAAGACTTATATGGCCAAGATGGGCGGCACAATTACTGTCCACAATGTTGATGATGGGGTGAGCTTTGTGCTGGGATTGCAGCGGGTGATGGGTAGCTGAGGTGGGTACTAGCTTGAGATTTTGGGGTATCACCGTGATCATTTTTAGAGCCTGTTTAGCGTCTCGCGAGCTAAGGCAAGATAAGGCGAAAACAGCCGAGGAAGCGGAGTTTACAAGTGGTAAATGCGCATTCTGAGGGTGTATTCAATGCCATATTGCCGACGCGCAGCAGACTTTAGACAGGTTCTTAAGGGGCAGTCGATATCACCTATGCTCTGCGGTATTGACAGCAAATCTAGTAAACAGGACATCTGGTGACCATATATCGGTAAATTCGGCAGGGCAGGAGCGGGAGCCTATAACCTAGGGTACCCCGCTACGCGGGTTGTTTGTTTTGATAGCAAAATTAGGCTGCATCAAGCAGTCCTTAAAAAATTTGCAGGAGGACCTATGGGTACACCGCCCTTTCCTTATGCCATTCCATTAAAGCTTTGCACCGCGCGGCCATTGGGTCGCAAGTAAGTATTCGTGAAGTATAAAAATCCAATGTAATCATTGATGCGGGTGTGGTTTTATTGTTGGCTGGCGATAAATGGTTTATTCAATCTGCCAGGCCGATATACGCCCATCTGATTTTTATGCTTTGCGGGCACAGGCTGGCAATGGGGATGTTTTGGTAATTTTATTTATTTCCAATGTGCGAATTCAACAAGAGGCGATATTAACAATGACAATTCGCCTTGGTATTGAATGACAACTGCAGTATTGGTACGCAGCGCCTTGCTGTACTTATTTACCTTGTGGCATGAATAGGCGCTGCATAAGCTGTGGAAAAGAAAATAACAGAAATAACCTGATAGGACATTGCCGACATGGGTTGGCAATGTAATTAAAGGAGGATCATCATGCATCTAATAAAGAAGCACGGACAAAGTGCAATAACGGCGGCATTATTCTGTATTGGGTTATTGCCTGCCCAGGCAGCGGAGACAGGTATTACGATTGAAGCAGTCGATGCTTATTCCTGTGGTGCACTATCAAATGATATACCCAATGTTGATAATTTCCGCACTCGAATGTTATCGATAGGGGGTTATACCGCAGGGCTTAGGTATGTGAATGGATTGGTATATCCGACAGACTTTACCGATCCGCAAGTGTTAAGCGGGGGCGCGGATACGTTTAATTTTGACCGTACGGGCGATGCTATTGCCTATTTCAGCGGGCATGGCACATGTGATGACCAGACCAACACCGCTTGTACTACCAATGCAGGTTGTCCCACTGTGGCAGGCTTGCAGAAACAATGTCTCAGATTCACCGATAGCCCGCTTACTGGCCGTTGCGTCTATTCCCGGCCCAGAAATATCGTGGTTGATAAAACAGGGTCATCCTGCCAATTGGTCAATTATTCCACGGGTGGGGTACGCTGGGGCGAAGACCCCACCGCGGGTACCTGGGCAGGTGCGGGCACCAATGGCGGCATTAATCTGGCGATAATAGATAATAGCTGCGGTATTACCCCTGGCATGTATATTCCGCAATTATTGAAGACATTTGCCGGTGTATCTAGCATTGCTTTGATAATGCCTACCCGTGTGGGGTCGGATACCGCTGACGTAGCAAATCGTGGCCGCGCTTTTGCTGATAGATATGTCGCCAATGTTAATTCAGCAGTAGGCCCTTCTTGGACCAGTGCTATCAATTCGGTAACGGGTGGTAGTAGCTGTGCCTTTGGGGGGGGTAGCCACGGCGTAGTGGGGTGCGGCGCGCATATTTATGTATCGCTGGAAGTTAATCAGGCACGGGCAGAATGGGCTAATAGAACAGAATCATGGGTACAGCTTAGGAATGAGGCGAATGATGGTATTGGTTCAGGCTGGATGTCCTGGCTTTATACCTGCAATTACGATTGCAATAATCACCCCTTCTTTTTGCCTTGAAAAAAATAGCCATTAAGCTGGAGGATCAATCATGAAATTGAATAGCGTGAATATTTGTTTATTGCTTGCCTTGGGTACATTGCAAATACCCTTGGCAATGGCGGATGACCTGGAGTTACAGGCGGACAATACGCCTTTGCTAAATACCGAGGGCTTTAAATATGTGCATAGTGTCGAGAAGTCGCGTTTCAATCAGGGCATTGCAGCTCAACGCGAGACGGAGGGACCCTACTTGCGTGTTGTGGGGGACAAAGGCGTATTCATGGAAGACACGGTGACTGGTGCTACATTGCTGGTGCCAAATGCCGTGGCTGGCGGACCTAAATCAACCGCGGCACTTCGGGCGGACCTGCCCCAGTTTTTGACTGACAACCCGGATAAACATAGTGCTGCGGTTAAGGTGTATCTATTGGGCGCGGGGATTCCAGCCAATGAAGTGAGTGGGATGCATGTCACCACGACGATGGGCGGTGGCGGGCCGGCCCTGGCAGGTGTTCAACCGGCTGAGTCGAAGTTGTTGTGGTATACGACTCATCTGGAGCGTTCCTTGAATGGCATACCGGTAGAGGGCTCGTTTGCCTTTGCCACCCTCGACAGCCAGGGAAAGTCCTTTACTGAGGGCGTGTACTGGCCGGCTATCTCGGCACAGGTTGTTCGCAAAGCGGTAGCCTTGAAGCGTAAGCTCAGTTCGCCTGCGGCATTACAGCAGTTCATGGGCAGCGCCAAGGCGGTTCGGTCCGATTTGGCAGGCGCTGAGGCTGGAGAAGTGAAGATTGTGCATACCAGTGCCGGCCACCATGGTGACTTCGAGGCCCAAGCGGTTTACTCCCTGGTCGTACGCAATACAGGGCTCGGTAAAGCCCAGATTGTACGCTTGGATGAGACGGGGGCACCCATCACGCTGGGCGATGAAGTCAAGATGGCGACCAAGAGCGTCATGAAGGTGCAGTAATGATGAAGCCTGAGCTTTACCCGGGCTGATATATCAAGATTTGCTGTCTATTGGGCCTGTATTCGCCCAGATTAAGCGGGCGAATAGAGGCCATCTTCCATCCTTTATGTTGTGCTTCGCCGCCACATACTGCTTTCGGTCGTGCGCTAGCCATGCTTTTTACGCGCGCTCTTTTTTCCGCTGGATTTGGTAGATGGTTTCTTTTTGGCACTCTTTCTGCTCTTCTTGTGGCCCTTCTTGCTGGTTTCTACTTTTTCCGCTTCCTGCACAGGTTTGCCGGCCAGCTGGCTGCGTTCCGCCACGCTTTCATGCGTTACACGACGGCCGCCGTTATAACGCTTGGCCCAGTACGCATCGGTGATTCGCACCACCTGCACTTTGCTGCCCTTGCGTGGTGAATGGATAAAGCGGTCGTCGCCCAGGTAAATGCCCACGTGGGAAAATTTTCGCCCGAGGGTGTTGAAGAACACGAGGTCACCGGGTTTGAGGGCTTCTTTACCCACATCTTCCCCTAGGCGGCTGATGGCGAAAGCATTGTGGGGCAGGGCGATGTTGAGCGACTGCTGGAAAACGTAGCGAATAAACCCGCTGCAATCGAGACCACTTTCGGGTGTGCTGCCACCCCAGCGATAGGTGACACCGATCAGGCCCAACGCTTGCAACATGATGTCTTGCGTGAACCGGGACCCGGCTTGGCTTTCTAACTCGCTTAATGCGTCATCGGCCTGCTCGGGGGCAGGCTGCACGGCAGGGGGGAGAGGCGCAGGAAGCGGCGTGGGTGGGTCTTCATTAGGCTTGGCCAGCGCGATACAGGCCAATGGAATAAGCAGTAAATGGCGAAAATTAAATGACATCCCGGCAACGTAAATGGCTAAAAGGGTTACTGTAAAGAATGGCCGGTAATGGCGATTCCTGCGTATTTATTGAAGCGGGCAGGTTGGTGAACAGCCTGTCGCATTCACAGTTATCCGGCGCTCGTCGACTAGAATCGAGAACATGCTAAAAGAGACAATCAGCTTGATGCGCGATTTACCGCGCATCCGCGAAATTATCGGGGTATTCGCCAGACATGGATTTGGCGATTTGGTTCGCCGCTTGAATGTGCAACGTACCTTCGAGCGGGCCGGCGAATCACTGAGCGTACCTGATGAAGATGCACCACCGGTGCTCGATCCACCGGTACGTGCCCGGTTGGCGCTTGAGCAATTAGGGCCGACATTTATCAAACTCGGACAGGTTTTGGCAACCCGGGTGGATGTTTTTCCACCCGAGTGGGTAACGGAATTTGAGAAGTTGCAGTCCAGTGTGCCGGCCACCGACTTTGCTGAATTGGAGGCAGAGTTGACACGCGCCTGGGGACGACCACCCAGCGAGCGCTTCAGCGAGTTGAGCCTGGAACCGATCGGCTCCGCTTCCATCGCCCAGGTGCATCGGGCCAAACTGCCGGATGGCCAAAACGTCATTCTGAAGATTCGCCGGCCACATATCGTAGCCAAAATCGAGGCGGATTTGCGCGTATTGCACCATCTGGCCACGCTGGTTGAATTTGAATTTCCCGATAGTCGCCAATACCAACCCGTGCGGATTGTCGAGCAGTTTTCCAAGTCGCTTCGACGTGAACTCGATTTGGCCCAGGAAGCCCAACACCACCACCGCTTTGCCGAAAACTTTGCGAATGATCCCTATATTGTCATTCCCACGATTTATTGGGAGTACACCAATGAGATCGTCAACGTGCAGTCCTATATCGATGGGGTGGCCGGCAATGAGCTGAGCCTGCTGGAACCTGCTGGATTGGACCGCAAGCTGCTGGCCCAGCGTGGTGCGAATGCTGTATTGCAGATGATCCTGATCGATGGTTATTTCCATGCGGATCCGCATCCGGGCAATGTCATCTATCTACCCGACAACCGCATTGCCTTTATCGACTTCGGTATGATTGGGCGCTTGCCCGCGCCACGGCGTGACGAAATTGTCGATTTGCTGGCAGCGCTGGCTGGGCGTGACGAGCGGGGCATCCTCAATGTGTTGATCGACTGGACCGCCGACGCGCCGGTTGATGAGGAAAAGCTGGCCAGGGATCTGGCCGAGTTCATGTTCAATTATGAAAATCTTTCCCTGAAGGACATCCGTTTCGGCCAGTTGCTCAATGATGTGATCGCCATCATGCGTGAGCATTCGATCACCCTCCCGGCCGACTTGACCCTGTTGTTCAAGGCACTGATCACACTGGAGGGGCTGGGCCGTCAGCTTGACCCGGATTTTCAGTTGGTGCCCCACCTGACACCCTTCGTGCGCCAAGTGTTGCTGAGCCGCTACGCTCCTTTGGCGTTGCTCAAGAAAGGACAGCGCAATATCTGGGAGCTGGCATCACTGATTGGCGGTTTACCGCGCGATGCGTCGCGACTCATCAAGGCTGCCCGGCGCGGCAAGGTAAAGATCGACCTGGACTTGAAGCGGCTAGATCACTTTGGGCAACAAGTAGACCGGGCAGCCAGTCGGCTGACGTTGGGTATCGTGACCGGTTGCCTAATTATCGGGTCGAGCATTGTGATGACCGTACCTGCCGGCCCACGGCTATTTGGCCTGCCTGCTTTCGGTTTTCTCGGCTTCCTGATTGCCTTCCTGAATAGCCTCTGGCTGATCTGGTCAATTTGGCGTGCGGGTAAGACACCGCTTTAGCCAAGACTGGCAAATACTCAACCCTAAGTTGGAAGATCGGTTTGTAATATCAGGTGCGTAGATGGCGTGTAATATGCTGACTCGAGAGCACAGCCTGATCGGAGCTGATTCTGATGAAGCTGGGCATACTGGCCTGCAGCGCAAGCGTATCTGCTTTCTTGGCAAACAATGGATATATCCGTCTAAGGCTTAATTTCGTGCTTGGGCTTGAATCGTCTCTCATGCCTAAACCTACTAGCCGCTGTATTGGGTGTATGACGAGCTTGTTTTAGATTTCGTGGGGTCTCTACATGTCTTTCGAGCTTAGTCGTCGACACTTCCTTGCACAGGCCTCCGTCTTTCTTGCAGCTGTTGCATCGCCACCCAGCGTATTTGCGGCGAGCGACTTAGTTGATGTTTTGCTTGGCGGCTGTCGTTACAAGGATATCGATAAAAATGTCGTCAAGTGTTCTCTCGTACGTGTTGTGCCTGCACAGGGTGATGTGCAACACGCCAGCGTAGATTTCTTCCCGCATGGTCTGGCGTTCATCGGCAGTATTCGGAAGTGCGTGTTTGCGTTTGAAAAAATCGGCCCAGGTGCTGGGCTGGTTGACCTGGAAAAAATGCAATTAGTTGAGTCAATCCCTCCAGTAAAAGGCCGTTTATTTTATGGTCACGGGGCATGCAGTATGGACGGCCAATTACTTTATTCCACTGAAACTGCCATAACCGGGATGGGTGCTATCGGTGTGCGGGAGATAAACAGTTTGCAGTATCTGGGAGACTTCCCAACATATGGCAGTCATCCCCATGATTGCCACTTAATTGAAAATGGTGATGTACTTGTCGTGACTAACGGCGGGGGAGATCAAGCCAGCGGCCAGCTCGCATCCATCTGCTATATCGATGTCCAGTCTCAAAAGCTTTTAGAGCGTATTGAGATGACCGATGAGCGCTTTAATGCAGGGCATTTATTTCCGCTGGCGGGGCGTCAGTCCATTCTTCTTTCGGCGCCACGCCGTAACTTGAACGAGGAGCATCTCGGTGCAGTGAGTATCCAGCGAAACAATCAAGCGCTGGACGTCCTGAGTCAGCCACCTGATGTGGTTAACAATATGTTTGGTGAGGCTTTAAGCGTGCTGGCTCTCCCCGGGGCAGATTTTTTTGTTGCTACTCATCCTACGCCAGGCATGGTCACCATCTGGCAACTGAGTTCGGGTAAGCTGCTTAAGCGGTTTGATTTACCTCGCACTCGTGGCCTTGCGCTGTCTCGTGACCAGAAAGGTATCTGGATCAGCCATGGCGTGGGAGCGGGGCTGGTGCAAATGAAATTGGCCGATTTCAGTCTGGGTTCACATATGCCTGCTACCTACATTACAGGTTCACACCTTTTCTCTCTTTAACGAGGCAGGTGTGGCAAACAGTAAACAGCTTCTTAGGGTATTTCAACGGCCAGATAACCCCGCAAAATATGCTGTTCTGCATTATGGCGCCGGTTGGCTTCTGCTGGTACGTGGACGATCAGCACCAGTTTGTCAGCTTCTTTTAGCTGTAAGGTGACCAGGGGTTCGGCCACGGGTATTTCCAGCGCGTGTCGTTCGGCCATTTCACGGGCAGAAGCCATCATCGCGACTTTGCAGCTGGCGCAAGCCTCGCGGGCCAGTTCCAGCAGGCGTGCTTCAGCCCCGCGCCAGTCTTGGCCGCATGCAATGGGGACGCTGAACTGATGCATGATGAAGTCTCCCATCAAGCTGTCGCGTACTACTGCGTGGCTCCAGAGTAGGCTGTTGGGAATAGCGATGGCGCGGCCGGTACGTTGATGGCTTTCAGGGTCGTCTTCGATCAGTGTGGTGGAGAACAAATTGGTATCAACCACGCTACCTCTATGTTCGCCAATCTGTATGCGGTCGCCCACCACATAAAGCTGTCCGCCACTGCGCAGCATGGAACCTGATAGACAAAGGATTATTTCCTTACCTGCCACGACCAGTGCTACCGCAAAGGCGGCCAGTGATACCAACAGGGCGTGCAGCTCGCTAGCCCAGACCACCACCAAGCCAATAATGAATGCGGCAATCAGACTGTTTCGCAGCGTAACCTGCCAACGCCGTCGTTGCTCCAGAGTGAAATTGGGGTTATGCGTGATGAGCTTGCCGAGACTGTAACGTATCACCAGCAAAGTCAGCAGTAGCGCAAGGCTGGCGAGCCCATCCGCCAGTGTGGTGCGATCAGAAAGATAGGCCTGTAGGGGTAACGCGGACGGCATTGACGACTTCTAATTAGTAGATCTTACGATTGAGATTGGCTTTGTGCAGGATTGTAGACGCAAGTTCCTCTATGGACTTGCTGGTCGTATTGAGGTGCGGAATGCTGGCGTTACGATACAGCGCTTCCGCTTCTGCGACTTCAAAGCGGCAATTGTCCAATGATGCATAGCGGCTGTCTGGTTTACGTTCCGAGCGAATTTGCGAGAGCCGGTCTGGGCTGATGGTGAGGCCGAACAACTTGTGCCGGAACGGTTGCAGGGGCTTGGGTAAGCCCGACTGGCCAAAGTCGTCGGGCGTTAATGGGTAGTTTGCTGCCTTGATACCATATTGCAGTGCAAGGTAGAGGCAGGTTGGGGTCTTGCCAGAACGTGATACGCCCACCAGGACAATATCCGCGGAGTCCAGATCGGCGGGCTTGATGCCATCATCGTGCGCCATGGCGAAGTTCACGGCTTCGATACGCGTGTTGTACTCATGGAAGTTCTCGATGCTGTGGCTTTTGCCGACGGTGTGTGAAGACTCTTGCTGCAGCTCGGCTTCCAAGGGTTCGATAAATGCTTCGAAGAAGTCAACCACATGGGCTTGTGGGACATGGATGATGTCGCGGATTTCTGTCTTGACAAAGGTGGAGAATACCAGTGGGCGCGCGCCTTCTGCTTCGGCGGTCTGGCGTATCCTATCGGCAACCTGGTGCGCCTTATCGAAGGTATCGATAAAGGGTAGGGTAATGCGCTTGAATTCGATGCCTTCGAACTGCGTGATCAAGCTATGTCCAAGCATCTCGGCAGTGATGCCGGTGCGGTCAGAGATAAAAAATACGGTACGGCGATTCTGCATGGCGGAGCTTTCTTGAGGCGGTTTTTTTAATCATCTTGCCACAGGCTGTCAATGTGCCGCTAATCGGTTGTGTGGGGGCAATTCAGCCCTTGGCAGTTTGGTCTTTTATTCCAACCAGGCGGTCACATTCAAGGTAAGCGATATTGCCGTAATCGCCAGCGTGGTAATTAAAACGACCTTATCTACTAAGGCGGCATTCCACGCACGCTTAGTAATATTCTGCAATAGTTGGTGGATATATGTACCGTTAGGTTTCCCTTCACCCAGGGCTGCCTTGATTTTCCAGTGCCAGTCAGAAATGGGGCAATAACCTGCTCCAAACCATATGCCCAGAATGAACCATGAGCCCAGCGTAAGTAGGATCAAAACAAGATGCATTGGCCGAAGTGACGGAAATGCCCAGCCGATCATGACAAAAATAATGATAGAGATATGCACAACATGGAATATCCCATTTAAAAGCGAGTAGAAAATTACGTGTCTTTTCATTTTGATGCGTGAGTATGCCGGGCAATTTTGTTGGCATGTTGAAGCACTTTTTTAAATGCCAGCAGGTATTGATCCAGCAATGCGGCGAAAGATCATAGTTAAGAAGGGAAATTCTATCATGCGGCCATTGTCCCTTTCAGTGATCGGCACGGAAATGGCGAGTAATCTGGCCGTATCCCCAATATTCATCATGCCGGCACAGCAGCATCTTGCCCTCGCCAGCAGACGCAGGCTTGCTGCGTATGCATGTCAGTTAAGCCTTTTCCTTTATCGGCGGGAAATCATACAGGGGCCGGAAGCGGATAGTTTTGGCTAACGAAGTGCTTTGGGAAGGCACGATGCCGCATCACTAAAAGTAGGAAGCAAGAGGCAATATCTGTTCGTTTTGAACGCCGCTTCCCTATTCCTTGCTGAAGAAATGGGGGCTGGATGTCAGGAGTCTACTCGGTGTTTTTCTTGTAGTTTCGCAGTCCGCACTACATTTTTTGATGTACCGGGGCGTGCGCCCCATGAGGAATTACCCTAAATAGCCTGTTCCTACGCTATTTTACGGGCTGCAAGGCCCGCAGCAACAGGCTAGAATCGCCACCTCGATTTCCCCCACATCCCCAGCAAGGAAGCACAAAAATGGCAGACAACAACGTCATCTGGTTTGACGAACTGCGCATGACCGACGTAGAGCGCGTAGGTGGCAAGAATGCCTCGCTCGGCGAGATGATCAGCCAGTTAGCCGCCTCGGGCGTACGTGTACCAGGTGGTTTTGCTACTACAGCCGAGGCGTACCGCGCCTTTCTGGCCCATGATGGTCTCTCGGCCCGCATCAATGGGGCATTGGACGCACTGGATGTGGAAAATGTCACGGATCTTGTTCAGGTTGGTAAACAAATCCGCCAGTGGGTGATTGACCAGCCTTTCCCCGCTCAGTTGGATGCCGATATCCGTCAGGCTTTCGCCAAGATGGAAGCCGATTCGGGCGCTACCATTTCGGTAGCGGTACGTTCATCAGCCACGGCTGAAGACTTGCCGGATGCATCGTTTGCCGGCCAGCAAGAAACCTTTTTGAATATCGTGGGCGCCGATAACGTCATCCATGCCATCAAGGAAGTATTTGCCTCGCTGTATAACGACCGTGCTATTTCTTATCGGGTGCACAAGGGTTTTGCCCATTCTGATGTGGCTTTGTCTGCGGGTATTCAACGCATGGTGCGTTCCGATAAGGGCGCCGCCGGGGTGATGTTCACCATTGATACCGAATCGGGCTTTGATGACGTGGTTTTTGTCACGTCGAGCTATGGCTTGGGTGAGACAGTGGTCCAGGGGGCGGTGAATCCCGATGAATTCTATGTATTCAAGCCGAACGTGGCTAAGGGCAAGCCGGCTATTTTGCGGCGCAACCGTGGTTCCAAGCTGATCAAGATGGAATTCACTGCCGAAGCCAAGGCCGGTAAGTCGGTGCGTACGGTGGATGTATCCGATGTGGAACGCAACGCTTTCTCGATTTCGGATGCCGAGGTCGAAGAGTTAGCCCGCTATGCCTTGATCATCGAAAAGCACTACGCCCGCCCGATGGATATCGAATGGGGCCGTGATGGGGTCGATGGCAAGCTGTATATCTTGCAAGCCCGGCCTGAGACCGTGAAGTCGCAGGAAGCGCGTGTTGATACGCTGCGTCGGTATCGTTTGAACAGCAAGTCAGCTATTTTGGCGTCAGGACGTGCTATTGGGCAGAAGATTGGCGAGGGCGTGGTTCGTCTGATCAAGAACGCAGCCGAGATGGATACGGTCAAGCCCGGTGATGTACTGGTAACCGATATGACCGACCCCGATTGGGAGCCGGTCATGAAGCGTGCTTCGGCCATCGTCACCAACCGTGGCGGCCGTACCTGCCATGCAGCCATCATTGCCCGCGAGCTGGGTATTCCTGCTGTTGTGGGTTGTGGCGATGCCACCCGTGTGCTGAACGATGGCGACTATGTCACGGTTTCTTGCGCTGAAGGTGATACCGGCAACATCTATGAGGGCAAGCTGGCGATCGAGATCATTGATCTGAAGCTCGATTCGATGCCCAAGAGTCCCGTCAAGTTGATGATGAACGTGGGCAACCCCGAGCTGGCTTTCGACTTCAGCCATCTACCTAACGAAGGGGTTGGTTTGGCGCGGCTGGAGTTCATCATCAATCGCATGATTGGCATCCACCCGAAAGCCCTGCTGGCCTATCCAGACATTCCGTGGGACTTGAAGCAACAGGTTGACGAACGCATTGGTGGTTATGCCTCTGCCGTGGATTTCTACGTCGAAAAGCTGGTGGAGGGCATTGCGACCCTGGCGGCGGCGTTCTACCCGAAAAAGGTCATCGTGCGCATGTCCGACTTCAAGTCGAACGAGTATTCGAATCTGATCGGCGGGCAGAACTACGAACCGCATGAAGAAAACCCGATGATAGGGTTTCGTGGGGCCTCGCGCTATATCAGCGAATCGTTCCGTGATTGCTTCGAGTTGGAGACCCGCGCCCTGAAGAAAGTGCGCAATGTGATGGGGCTGACCAATGTCGAAGTGATGATTCCATTTGTGCGTACGCTGGATGAAGCGCGCAAAGTGGTCGATTTACTGAAAGAGCAGGGCCTGGAACGTGGTAAAGATGGTTTACGCTTGATCATGATGTGTGAAATTCCATCGAATGCCATCTTGGCCGACCAGTTCCTCGAATACTTCGATGGTTTCTCGATTGGTTCCAATGACATGACGCAATTGACACTGGCGCTGGACCGCGATTCGGGCGGGCCCATTGCCTCGTTGTTTGATGAGCGTAACGATGCAGTGAAAGCCATGTTGTCGATGGCGATCAAGGCATGCCGCGCCAAGGGCAAGTACATCGGTATCTGCGGGCAGGGCCCGTCAGACCATCCTGACTTTGCCAAGTGGCTGGTAGAGCAAGGTATCGAGACTGTGTCGTTAAACCCGGACACCGTGGTGGAGACTTGGCTGTATCTTGCTAAAGAACTCGGTTGATTGTCCGGTTTGGCGAGTGAAAAGGCACCTTCGGTTGCCTTTTCTATAGGTCTTTGCCTTTGTCAAGATTGAGGCATGGTGGGGTGTCGGAGTAGAATACGGAATTACCACCTGTGCGTTTTCAGCCAATGACCAAGTTTATCTTCGTTACCGGCGGCGTTGTCTCCTCTCTGGGGAAAGGCATCGCCGCCGCGTCGCTTGCAGCCATCCTTGAATCGCGCGGCCTCAAGGTCACCATGATGAAGCTCGATCCCTACATTAATGTGGATCCGGGCACCATGTCCCCCTTGCAGCATGGCGAAGTCTTCGTGACCGAAGACGGTGCCGAAACCGATCTTGACTTGGGCCACTACGAGCGCTTCATCCACGCCAAGATGAAGAAAGCCAACAATTTCACCACCGGCCAGATCTATGAGTCGGTCATCAAGAAAGAACGCCGTGGCGATTATCTGGGCAAGACAGTCCAGGTCATCCCGCATATCACCGATGAAATCAAGCATTTCGTCGGCCTGGGTGCTGCAGATGCCGAACTGGCTGTAATCGAAGTCGGCGGCACGGTCGGCGACATCGAATCATTGCCTTTCTTGGAAGCGATTCGCCAGATGGGTGTGCAGCTGGGGCGTGAGAACACCTGCTTCGTGCATCTCTCTTATGTGCCTTACATAGCGGCAGCTGGCGAAATCAAGACCAAACCCACCCAGCATTCGGTCAAGGAACTGCGTGAAATCGGTATTCAGCCTGATGTGCTGATCTGCCGCGCCGATCGTATGGTGCCCGATGATGAGCGCCGCAAGATCGCCTTGTTCACCAATGTGGCCGAGAAGGCGGTTGTGTCCTGCCCGGATATGGCCAGTATCTACATGATTCCGCGCGTGCTTTCCGAGCAGCATATCGACGACATCATTTGTAAGCAGCTACAACTGGATCTACCCCATGTCGATCTGGGCGTGTGGGATCGGATTGTCGACGCCATCGAGAACCCCAAGCAGACGGTGAATGTCGCCATGGTGGGTAAGTATGTTGACCTGACCGAGAGCTACAAATCGTTGATTGAAGCGCTCAAGCATGCCGGCATCCATACTCAGAGCGCGGTGAAGATCCACTATGTGGATTCAGAGGAACTCGAAGGCGGTAACCTCGACCAGATCAAGAACATGGATGCCATTCTGGTGCCCGGTGGTTTTGGCAAGCGTGGCGTGGAAGGCAAGATTCGTGCGGTGCAGTATGCGCGTGAGAACAATGTGCCTTACCTCGGCATCTGTTTAGGCATGCAACTGGCGCTGATTGAATACGCCCGCCATATGGCAGGCATGACTGAAGCTAACTCGACTGAATTTACGCTTGATACCCCCTACCCGGTGGTGGCGTTGATCGATGAATGGGTTAACCATGATGGCAGGATCGAAGTGCGTGATGAGAATTCGAACATGGGCGGCACCATGCGTTTGGGTAGCCAGGAGTGTGATCTGAAAGCCGGATCGCTCGCTGCCCGTGTGTATGGCGCTACGCGCATCACCGAGCGCCATCGTCATCGCTATGAGGTGAACAATCACTATCTGTCGCGGCTCGAAGCGGCGGGTTTGCGAGTCAGCGGTCGGTCCACTGATCCGAACCACCTGTGCGAAACGATTGAATTGCCGGATCATCGCTGGTTCTTTGGTTGTCAGTTCCACCCGGAATTCACCTCGACGCCACGTGATGGCCATCCGATGTTCAAGGCTTATGTGGAAGCCGCGATTGCCTACGCACGTGAACAGGGGCGTGACGGCTTAAGTTGCTGATCCCCGCCTTGTAGCGACTGACGCTTGGCATTGCACCCTGTAAGGTATGCAATAAGACATTGTTAGGTTCTAACCCGTGCGGTGTGAGGTGTGAGGTGTGAGGCGAAGCATGGCCCCATCTCACACCTCCCGCCTCACTCCTCACGGAGTAGTACATCATGAAACTTTGCGGCTTCGATATTGGCCTGGACAAACCTTTCTTCCTGATCGCAGGGCCGTGTGTCATCGAAGGTGAGCAATTCGCCATCGATACGGCCGGGGCATTGAAGGAAATCACCACAGAACTGGGCATTCCCTTCATCTACAAGTCGAGCTTTGACAAGGCGAATCGCTCCAGCGGAAAGTCTTTCCGTGGTACCGGCATGGATGAAGGTTTACGTATCCTGGCCAAGGTGCGCGAACAGATTGGCGTGCCGGTGTTGACGGATATCCACGAAATTGACCAGATCAAGCCGGTGTCGGCGGTGGTGGATGTCTTACAGACCCCCGCGTTCCTGTGCCGTCAGACGGATTTCATCCGTGCCTGTGCGCAAAGTGGCAAGCCGGTAAACATCAAAAAGGGCCAATTCCTTGCTCCCGGCGATATGAAGAATGTCATGGACAAGGCGCGTGAAGCCGCGCGCGATGCAGGGCTGCCGGAAGATAACTTCATGGCGTGCGAGCGCGGTGCCAGCTTTGGCTACAACAATCTGGTCTCAGATATGCGCAGCCTTGCCATCATGCGCGACACGGGGTGCCCCGTTGTGTTTGATGCGACGCATTCGGTGCAGTTGCCCGGTGGGCAGGGCGATAAGTCCGGCGGCCAGCGCGAGCATGTGCCGGTTTTGGCGCGCGCCGCTGTTGCTGTGGGCGTTGCGGGCCTGTTTATGGAAACGCACCCCAACCCGGCTGTGGCGATGTCGGATGGCCCCAATGCCTGGCCTTTGCCGCGTATGAAGGAATTGCTGGCCGTATTGAAAGCGCTGGATGGGTTGGTGAAACACCAGCCCCTGCACGAGAACACGCTGTAAAGCAGTTGTTTGAAGGTTGAACGCACTTGCCTACATATAGCGGGCGTGTTCAACATCACCTGATTCGAATCCTCCACATCGCTATCAAGGAAATATACCGATGAGCGCAATCGTAGAAGTCATCGCCCGCGAGATCCTCGACTCGCGTGGTAACCCGACTGTTGAAGCCGACGTGCTGCTGGAAAGTGGCGTGATGGGCCGTGCTGCCGTGCCAAGTGGCGCCTCCACCGGCGAGCGCGAAGCGCTGGAATTGCGCGATGGCGATAAAGCCCGTTATCTGGGCAAAGGTGTGTTGAAGGCTGTGGAGCACGTCAACACCGAAATCTGCGAAGCCATCATCGGTCTGGATGCATCCGAGCAGGCGTTTATCGACCGCACCATGCTGGAGCTTGACGGTACCGACGATAAAGGCCGCCTGGGCGCCAATGCCATCCTGGCGGTGTCGATGGCCGTAGCCAAGGCCGCAGCGGAGGAGGCGGGCCTGCCGCTATACCGATATATCGGCGGTTCGGGCCCAATGGCTTTGCCGGTACCGATGATGAATGTGATCAATGGTGGCGAGCATGCCAATAACAGCCTGGACTTCCAGGAGCTGATGATTGTGCCTGTTGGCGCACCCAGCTTCCGTGAAGCGCTACGCTACGGTGCTGAAATCTTTCACAATCTGAAGAAGATTCTGCACGACAAACACTTGCCTACCCAGGTTGGCGATGAGGGCGGCTTTGCACCCGACGTAGCGAATGCCGAAGCCGCGCTGGAACTTATCAAGGCAGCGGTGGAAAAGGCGGGTTACAGTTTTGGTGGCGACATCATGATCGCCCTTGATTGCGCCGCGTCCGAGTTTTACGACAAGGCTTCTGGCAAATATGTGTTCAAGAAGAGCGATAAGCGTGAGTTGACCTCCGCTCAGATGGTGGATTACCTCGCCAGCTTGGCTGATAACTACCCCATCATATCGATTGAAGACGGCATGGGTGAGCGTGACTGGGATGGTTGGAAGTTGTTGACCGACCGCCTGGGTGACCGGGTGCAACTGGTCGGTGACGACTTGTTTGTGACCAACACCAAAATCCTGGCCGAGGGCATCGAAAAGGGTATCTGTAATTCGATTCTGATCAAGGTAAACCAGATTGGATCGTTGACTGAAACACTGCAGGCTGTCGACCTCGCCAAGCGTAATCGGTACACCTCGGTGATGTCCCATCGTTCGGGCGAAACCGAAGACAGCACGATTGCCGACCTGGCAGTGGCCACCAACTGTATGCAGATCAAGACAGGCTCCCTGAGTCGTTCGGACCGTATGGCCAAGTACAACCAGCTGCTCCGTATCGAGGAGGAGCTGGGTGATGCGGCTTACTATCCTGGCCGTGCTGCCTTCTATCAGTTGAAGAAGTAAGTAGATTCTGTTTCAAGATGTAAAAAAGAAGGGGGCGCTGCTTTTTTGCCCCTATTCTTTTGCCCGTTTGGTCTGATCCCACCTACAATCGCGCCCATGCGTCTTCTTGCCCTCATTCTCGCTACCTGTGTTGTATTGCTTCAGTGGCCGCTCTGGATAGGCAAGGGCAGCTGGTTGAAGGTATGGCAGATCGAAAATCAACTCGGCGAGCAAAAAAAGCAGAATCAAAAGTTGGAAGCACGCAACAACGCGCTGGAAGCTGAAGTGCGAGATCTAAAAACAGGTACGGATGCCATTGAAGAAAGGGCGCGCAACGAGCTTGGCATGGTTCGGCAGGATGAGGTCTTTTTCCAGATTCTGGACCCGAAACCGTCGTCGATTGCGCCTAAACCACCGGTAGCGCCGCCCGAGCAACCTGCGCCTGACGCCATACCCTCAGCCCCGCTGAGTGATGACACCCAGCCAAATCCCACCGAGCCCCCGCCGCCAGAACCAATAGACCCTTGAGCCTAAATGGCAGTGTGGAGACTTGGCGGGTAGTTATTTGCCGCTTTGCTTGTAGTCGTTCGTTATTTTGTTTCGCAGATAGGCGGGTGGATTAAGGGTGTAAGAACCTGTCTAATGTCTGCTGCGCGTCGGCAATATGGCGTTGAAAACACCCTCGAAATGCTCATTTACCCTTTGTAAACTCCGCTTCCTCGGCTGTTTTCGCCTTATCTTGCCTTAGCTCGCGAGACTTTAGGCAGGTACTAAGCAGTTTCTTCCCGTTAAAATGGCCCCATGCCTGTATTTGACCCCAAGCCTATCCTAGCCAACCTGCCCAATCTGCCGGGCGTGTACCGCTTCCTCTCCACCAAGGAGGATGTGCTTTATGTGGGTAAGGCGATCGACCTCAAGCGGCGGGTATCCAGTTACTTCCAGAAGAATGACCAATCACCCCGCATCAAATTGATGCTGGGCCAAGTGGCGGATATTCAGACCACAGTGGTGCGCTCGGAAGCGGAAGCGTTGATTCTGGAAAACAACCTGATCAAAGCGCTGGCGCCGCGTTACAACATCCTGTTTCGCGATGACAAGAGCTACCCCTATTTGATGCTCAGCGGCCATCGCTACCCCCGTCTTGCGTACTACCGGGGCGCATTGGATAAACAGAATCAGTATTTTGGCCCCTTCCCCAATGGCTATGCGGCACGGGAAAGCATTCAGTTATTGCAGCGGGTATTCAAGTTGCGGACTTGTGAAGATTCGGTATTTGAACACCGTACCCGACCTTGCCTGTTGTTCCAGATCAAACGCTGTAGTGGTCCCTGTGTCGAGCAGATTCCTGCCGAGCAATATCAGCAGGATGTACTCAACGCCACGCAGTTCCTGCAAGGCAAGGCTAATGACTTGTTGACCGATCTGGACGCCAAGATGCGTATTGCTGCCGCCAGTTGGCAATTCGAAGAGGCTGCGGCCTATCGCGACCAGATACATGCCCTGGCTAAGGTTCAGGAGAAGCAGTTTGTCTCCAGCAACGCCAGTGAAACCGATGCCGATATCGTCGCCTGTGTGGTTGAGAATGGCTTGGTCTGTGTCAATCTGGTCATGATCCGTGGTGGGCGTCACGTTGGCGACAAGTCGCTCTTCCCTGCGCATGGCGAAGGTTACGATGCCCAAGGGGCATTGGAAGCCTTTCTGGTGCAGCACTATCTGGACCGCAATATTCCGCCGGTCATTGTTTGCAATAGCAGCAGTGATAACGTGACCTTGGACGAACTGCTCAGTGCCCAAGCCGGCCGCAAGATCTCCATTGTGTCCAATCCCATAACAGAACGACGGGTGTGGCTTGAAATGGCGTTGAAAAATGCCGTGCTCGCCATTCAGCAGCGGTTGTTGTCGGAATCAACCCAGCTGGGTCGGATAGAGGCGCTGCAAGTAGCGCTGCAACTGCCAGATACAGCTCAACGCATTGAATGCTTTGATATCAGCCACACAATGGGAGAGGCGACAGTGGCGTCCTGTGTGGTTTATGACAGGCTGGGTATGCAGCCCAAGGAATATCGGCATTACAATATTGCCGGGATAACGGCAGGCGATGACTATGCTGCCATGCGTCAGGTGCTGACCCGTCGCTATGGCAAGATTGCCCAGGGTGAAGGTATGGTCCCGGATGTGATTTTGATCGATGGCGGTAAAGGCCAGATTGGCGTGGCGGTGGAGGTCATTGAAGAGGTAGGGTTGCAGGGTGCGCTCTTGGTTGGGGTGGCAAAGGGTGAGTCGCGCAAGCCAGGGCTGGAACAGTTGATTGTTCCTTCGCGGAACCAGACGCTACAATTGCCGCGCGATTCAGCCGCCTTGCATCTGGTTCAGACCATCCGCGACGAAGCCCACCGTTTTGCCATCACCGGCCATCGTGCCAGACGTGGTAAAGCAAGGGTGGCGTCGAGCCTGGAAGAAATCGAAGGTATTGGCGCCAAGCGCAGGCAAAAGCTGCTAAGCCGTTTTGGTGGCCTGCAAGGTGTTAAGGCAGCGAGCGTGGAAGACCTTTGCCAAGTAGAGGGTATCAACCAAACGCTGGCTGAAAAAATCTATCAAGCATTACACTGAGGCTGTGCATCCAGCAATCTTGCCAGGACGTGGTGCCGTTTACATTTAAACAGGCTGCAACTGGAAGACCCCAACTCCTTTTGACTGGCGACATGCCCTTTAACCTTCCCAATCTGCTTACCTGGGCGAGAATCATGACGATTCCGCTCATTCTCGGTATTTACTACTTTCCCGATAGTTGGCTGCTGCCGGCGACCAAGAACATGGTCGGCGCGATTTTATTCATGCTTGCGGGCATTACCGATTGGTTTGATGGCTATCTGGCTCGCAAATGGAACCAGCTATCCGCTTTCGGCGCCTTTCTCGACCCGGTGGCCGACAAGCTGATGGTGGCGGCTGCGCTGATCCTGCTGGTGCAACTGGGCCGGGCAGAAGCATGGCTCGCAGCGATCATCATTGGTCGCGAGATCACCATTTCTGCATTACGTGAATGGATGGCGCAACTGGGGAACAGCAAGAGCGTGGCGGTATCGTTTGTCGGCAAGGTGAAAACGGCAGCGCAGATGGTGGCGATTACCGTGCTGCTGTTCCATGAAAACGTTATTCCCGGCGTCAACATGCAGTTGCTGGGCTCGCTTTGCCTCTTGATTGCCGCCGTGCTGACACTCTGGTCGATGGGCTATTACCTGCGCATGGCCTGGCCCCAATTAACCGGCCGCCAGTAAAGCCGGATCGGCTCCCGCCATCGGTTGCTAGCGTGCCTGAGCACGTGATAAGTTCGATCTCCCCGAACGCAACTAATTGGCTGTGGAGTAAACAATGGCGCAGACCCTCTATGACAAGCTCTGGCAGAGCCATGTGGTACACGAAGAAGCCGATGGTACCGCGCTACTGTATATTGACCGTCATCTGGTCCATGAAGTCACCAGTCCGCAGGCATTTGAAGGACTGAAACTGGCAGGGCGCAAGCCTTGGCGCATCTCTTCCATTGTGGCGACGGCAGACCACAACACCCCGACGGACCATTGGGACCAAGGCATCCAAGACCCAATCTCACGTCAACAGGTGGAAACGCTAGACGCCAATATCCGTGAAGTCGGGGCGTTGGCGTATTTTCCCTTTAAGGACAAAGGCCAGGGCATCGTCCATGTGGTTGGCCCTGAGCAAGGCGCAACGCTGCCGGGCATGACAGTGGTTTGCGGTGACAGTCACACTTCCACTCATGGGGCTTTTGCCTGTCTGGCGCATGGGATCGGCACATCGGAAGTGGAACATGTCCTGGCTACTCAGACGTTGGTCGCCAAAAAGTCCAAAGCCATGCTGGTCAGGGTAGAAGGTAAGTTGGGTCATGGCATTACCGCCAAGGATGTCGCGCTGGCTATCATCGGCAAGATTGGTACTGCCGGTGGGACGGGTTACGCGATTGAGTTTGGCGGCTCGGCGATTCGTAGCCTCAGTATGGAAGGCCGGATGACGATATGTAATATGGCGATCGAAGCGGGTGCGCGCGCCGGGATGGTGGCTGTAGACCAAAATACGATTGATTATCTGCACGGCCGCCCGTTTGCCCCCAAGGCTGTACACTGGGACCAAGCCGTGACTTATTGGCGCACTCTGGTTTCAGATGATGGGGCCCGGTTTGACGCTGTTGTTGAACTGGATGCCGCGAGTATCGCCCCGCAGGTGACTTGGGGTACCTCGCCCGAGATGGTGGTCACCATTGATGATCGCGTGCCTGACCCTGCGGCTGAGTTGGACCCCACCCGTAAGACAGGTATGGAGCGTGCGCTAAACTATATGGGGTTGGTAGCCAATACGCCCATAAACGAAATTGCAGTCGATAAAGTATTTATTGGTTCGTGTACCAATAGTCGTATTGAAGACCTCCGCGCGGCAGCCGCTATTACCAGGGGCCATAAGAAAGCTACCAATGTGAAGGCGGTGCTGGTCGTGCCGGGTTCTGGACTCGTCAAGCAGCAGGCGGAGGCCGAAGGGCTGGACAAGGTATTCATCGATGCCGGCTTCGAGTGGCGTGAGCCAGGTTGTTCGATGTGCTTGGCGATGAACGCCGACAGGCTTGAGCCGGGTGAGCGCTGTGCTTCGACCTCGAACCGAAATTTTGAAGGCCGGCAGGGGCAGGGTGGGCGTACGCATTTGGTAAGCCCCGAAATGGCGGCCGCGGCGGCTATCGCTGGCCACTTTGTCGACGTGCGTACGTTTGCCTGAATTCGGCTTTATAACGAAACCTGGGAGCGGATCAATTGAAACAATTGACGCTCTCAGCTCACTGCCTGCAAGACATTGCAGGGCATGGGCAAGGATATCAAAGCGGGTGGCGAAGTCATGAACGCGCTGCCGATAATGCTGGCAGTTGATTGCCGGCGGGTATAGAGAGACAAGCATGCAAGCATTCACTACTTTGAACGGCGTGGTATGCCCGTTGGACCGGGCCAATGTTGATACCGACGCCATCATTCCCAAGCAGTTTCTCAAGTCGATCAAGCGGTCGGGCTTTGGCCCCAATCTGTTCGATGAATGGCGCTATCTGGACCATGGCGAACCCGGCATGGATAACAGCAAGCGGCAGCTCAACCCGGAATTCGTGTTGAACTTTCCACGTTACAAGGGTGCCCAGATACTGTTGGCGCGGGAAAATTTCGGCTGCGGCAGCTCGCGGGAGCATGCACCCTGGGCGCTGGAGGACTACGGTTTCCGCGCCGTCATCGCGCCGTCGTTCGCCGATATCTTCTTCAACAATTGCTACAAGAATGGTGTGCTGCCGATTGTGCTGCCTGCCGAAACCGTTGAGCAGCTGTTTCAGGAAGCCCAGGCAAATGAGGGATATCGGCTGACGATTGATCTTGCGGCGCAAACTGTCACCACGCCCGCTAGCGTAAGCTTTGGTTTTGATATTACGGGTCATCGTAAGCACTGCCTGTTCAATGGTCTCGATGAAATTGGTCTGACGCTGAATCACGCAGACAAAATTAAAGCCTTCGAAGCCCAACGCCGTATCGAACAGCCCTGGCTGTACGCCTGATTGCGCCGCTATGCACGGATGGCTTACCTTTATCGCCCGGCTGCCTGTGCAGGTGCTCAGTCGACTACGGCAGCATGCCTGGTTGACGTTTGGTTTGATGGGGGTGTGCTTTCTTGGCTTTGGTATCTGTTCGTTGAACCTGATTATGTTGCTGCAAGCCAATCTGGACCTCTTTCTGGAATACGGCTGGCAGGTAGCGCAGGAGGGCGCGCTCAGACAGTTGCTTGAATTGCTGGTGCTCAGCTACGTTGCGCTGGCCTGTTGGGTGGGATTCAAATGCTGTGAAAAGCTGCTGGTGGATAGATTGACGCGTGACCCACGGAGAAATTGCGATGCTGGCTAGTACTCAGAGCGAATTGGAACAGATACGTATCGATTGTCAGGCGCTGGTGCGTAAACGGGCACGGCTGTCGGCCGGGGCGGCGATTATTCCGGTGCCGGGTATGGATATGCTGACCGATGTCATGGTCTTTTCTGAGTTGCTCGAAACCATCAGCGCCCGCTTTGGCCTTTCGCATACCCAGCTGGCAGAACTGGACCCCGCCAGCCGCCAGTATCTGTTGTTGCTTGCGGGGCGGGTGGGCAGTGACTTCATTGGGCGATTGATCAGCCGGCAGTTGTTGAGTCTGGTCTTACGCAAGTTGGGTACCCGGATGCTGGGTAAAACGGTGATCCGCTTTGTGCCGCTGGCGGGGCAAGCTGTCGCCGCCACACTGAGTTACCGGATGGTGGCCCGTCTTGGCGATAACCATATAGATGATTGTTATCGGGTTGCGCTTGCGCATACTGAGCAAGCTAAAGACTTAGCGACTATAGATGCCAAAGTAACCCGTATTAGACGTAAAGCTGAACCAAAATAATCAAGTGGCGTTTCTCATTTAATCATCAGAGGACTCGGTGGATATTTGCAGTGTGTTTCAGTAAGCCAATCTTGGATTGATTAATGCAGCCTGGACAACCTAACCTTGCAAAGGAGTAGATCATGAAGTCAATTGGTCGCGTTTCATTATGGGTGGGTTTGGCGGCTGTATTAATATCATCAAATGTTTTCGCACAACCTCCTTATAAGTTTGGTGATGCCACCCACCTTCTTGATGGTACCGGCTTGTATTATCAGTACCAGACCGGGGATGCGGCACATGTCACATTTGATAATGGATTAATGAGCTATGAATGGGTGGCCGGCGCGGGGAAAGGGCGGTCGGATAAAGACATCCCTTATAACTCCAGGCAGATTGAAGAAAATGTTTATCTCGTTCAGTGGGATCAGAAAGACCATCCGGATTTTATGACGCTCTATATCGACTTGAATAAAAGAATTATTTATTCGTCGGGTGTACGTCTTTATGGAACACCGACGCAATCGGCTGTTTTTGATGGAGGGATTATCCAGCACATTGAAACGGAAGAATAATATTTTGGTTTATGAAAAGATGGCTTTTTGTCGTTGCCATTGAAAGTGCGCCAAGTCAGTAGTTTAACGAGTTGTTCTAAATCGGAGCGTGTTGCTTACTTTTGATAAGCACGTCGAAAAGCTATAGACAGCAATCAATATCTCGTGTGCAAATTGAGCATCTGATTGTTAGAACCTGTCTAAAGTCTTGTGAGCTAAGGCAAGAGAAGGCGGAAACAGCCGAGGAAGCGGAGTTTACAAATGGTAAATGAGCATTCCGAGGGTGTTTTCAACGCCATATTGCCGACGCACAGTAGACTTTAGACAGGTTCTTAGGCAAGCCAGTGGCCTATGCGCTGCTGGCGGGTCAGGCCATCCTGACTGGATGCTGCCCACCTTGGTGGTACTGACATTGACGATTATGATCGGGTTGCCCTGGCTAATACAGCGCAGCCAAAGATATATAGAGAAGGATTACGCATGAAGATTGCCATTCTCCCCGGTGACGGTATCGGCCCGGAAATCGTTGCACAAGCCGGGCGTGTGCTCGATAAATTGAAAACCGAAGGCTTACCGGTGGAAACCACAACCGTGCCGCTGGGTGGCGCGGCCTATGACCAGTATGGCGATCCTTACCCTGCTGTCACGCGCGATGCGGTGCGTGCTGTCGATGCTATTTTGCTTGGCGCCGTTGGCGGGCCTCAATACGATGCCTTGCCGAGGGAAAAGCGTCCCGAGCGCGGCTTGTTGGCGATCCGTAAGGACTTAGGGCTCTTTGGCAACCTGCGCCCCGCCATCCTTTACCCGGAACTCGCCGGTGCTTCCACATTGAAGCCCGAGGTTGTCTCGGGGCTCGATATCATGATTGTTCGGGAGCTGACAGGGGATATCTATTTCGGCCAACCACGCGGCATCCATGTTAACGCCGAAGGCGAACGTGAGGGCTTCAACACCATGCGCTATAGCGAGTCGGAGATCCGCCGTATCGCCAAGGTGGCATTCGATATCGCAATGAAGCGTAACAAAAAGCTTTGCTCGGTTGATAAGGCTAATGTGTTGGAATGCACCGAGTTCTGGAAGGAAATCGTCACCGACGTTGCCAAGCAATACCCCGAGGTGGCGTTGAGCCATATGTATGTCGATAACGCTGCCATGCAGCTGGTGCGCAACCCCAAGCAGTTCGACGTTATTGTCACCGGGAATATCTTTGGCGATATCCTCAGCGACGAAGCCTCCATGTTGTCCGGTTCGATCGGCATGCTGCCCAGTGCGTCGCTTGATGCCCATAACAAAGGGTTGTACGAGCCCTGCCATGGCTCGGCACCCGATATCGCCGGCAAGAACTTGGCCAACCCGTTGGCAACCATACTGTCGCTGGCCATGATGATGCGCTACACCTTTGCGCGAGAGGACTTGGCGAAGCGTATCGAAGGCGCGGTGCAGACAGTGCTTCGCAAAGGCTATCGTACCGCCGACATTTACGAGCAAGGCACCGAAAAGGTCAGTTGTTCGGTCATGGGCGATGCGGTTGTTGCGGTACTTTAATGGCGGAGGATACGCTGAGATTACGTAGTGCAGTACCGGCGGATGCGGAAGCTTTTGCCCGTATTGCGGCAGATCGTTGGTTGGCTGTGCTGCGCATTGAATTGGGTGTATTCGTTGACAAAAAGGCAGCGTATCGTTTGTACCAGAAGTTTGGATTTGAAGAGGAAGGCATCCAGCGCGGTTTCGCGTTTCGGGATGGTTGTTATCAGGATGTACGCCTGATGGCACGACTTAACCCGTGCCTTCTTCAGCAGTAAGTTTTATTTATTTAGGAAGAACACATCATGTTGAAAGTTGGTTTGGTTGGTTGGCGTGGCATGGTTGGCTCGGTGCTGATGCAGCGTATGCGCGAAGAGAATGACTTCGCCCATATTGACCCGGTTTTCTTCACCACCTCGAATGTCGGTGGCCATGGCCCCGACGTGGGACGCGGCGTATCGGTGCTGAAGGATGCCAAATCCATCGTCGAGCTGAAGGCTATGGATATCATCATTACCTGCCAGGGCGGTGACTACACCACCGAAGTCCACCCACAACTGCTCGCTGCCGGCTGGAACGGGTACTGGATTGACGCGGCATCTACGCTGCGCATGGAAGACAACGCCGTCATCGTGCTCGACCCAGTCAACCTCGATGGCATCAAAGCTTCGATTGCCAAGGGTGGTAAGGATTTCATCGGTGGCAATTGCACCAATTCCATCCTGTTGATGGGTGTGGGCGGTTTGTTCAAAGCTGGCCTGGTTGAATGGGCGTCGTCGATGACGTACCAAGCGGCATCGGGTGGCGGGGCGCAGCATATGCGCGAACTGCTGACACAGATGGGCCAGCTGAATGGTTCGGTTGCCCACCTACTGGCCGACCCCGCTTCGGCGATTCTCGAAATCGACCGCCGTGTAGCCGAGACCATGCGGGATGACAAGCTCCCAACCGAACACTTCGGCGCACCGTTGGCCGGCAGCCTGATTCCGTGGATCGACAAGCAGCTCGATAACGGCCAGTCCAAGGAAGAATGGAAGGGCCAGGCTGAAGTTAACAAGATCCTGGGTAATACCAAAGCCATTCCGGTGGATGGTCTGTGTGTGCGCATCGGCGCTATGCGCTGCCACAGCCTCGCGTTGACCTTGAAGCTGAACAAGGACTTGCCATTGGCCGAAATCGAAAGGTTGATCAAAGGCACCAACCAGTGGGTGAAGTTCGTGCCGAATGACCGTGCGATTACGGTCAAGGAACTGACACCGACTGCTGTGACGGGCAAACTCGATATCGCCGTGGGCCGTGTCCGCAAGCTGAACATGGGTCCGGAATATGTGTCGGCCTTTGTCTGTGGTGACCAGCTCTTGTGGGGCGCGGCCGAACCCTTGCGCCGCACCCTGCGCATTTTGCTCGACAAGTAAGTAGAACAAAGCTTTACGGCCCGGCTTTATGGCCGGGCCGTTTGCATTCCTGGTGATACCTCATGCAGACCACGTTGCTAAGCAATGATGATTTCGAGTTGCGGCGCTTACGCGCATCCGATGCCGCCGCCCTATTCAACGCCATTGATGCTTCGCGGCCAGAAATCAGCCAATGGCAAAGCTGGTGTGGGCCGGACTACCAACTGGAGCATACCGCGCAATATGTCAGCGCTAGCGAGGTCAATTGGGATGCCGGCACCGAATACGCCTTTGTGGCCCAGTGCAAGCAGTCCAGACAGATACTGGCCATGGTCACCATCAACCATATCCGGCGCGACCATCAGTTCGGCAATCTGGGTTATTGGACTCGCTCCAGTCATGCCGGGCGGGGTATCGCCAGCCAAATAGCCCTTGCGGCAGCCCGTTTCGCCTTGCAAGTATTGGGCTTGGTGCGGGTTGAGATTATTGCCGAGGTAAAGCATCAGGCCAGCCAGCAGGTAGCGCGCAATATCGGCGCTGTTGAAGAGTGCATCGCAAGAAATCGTTTGCTCTATCGCGGTGAGCCGCGTGATGCGCTGCTGTTTTCCTTTATCGCTTCGGACTTGATGTAATTGCCTGCTACTGCACAGCTTGCTCAATCTTATCGGACATGCCCCGCTATAGAAGCCACCGCTCTCCAGCATCCCCGTACAGATTGTGACGATGCATGACCCATTCCCCATGCCCATGAAATACACCCGTTGGCGTGATTGGCTGCCTGATGCGGCAACGGTCAGTTGGCCGGAGCGTCTTCGTGCAGGCTTGGGCGGTGCATTGGCCATTCTGCTGGTCGGCCTTATTGCGTCCAGTGTCAGCGCAGGCTTCGGCTCGGTATTGATGACGGCCTCAATGGGCGCATCGGCGGTTATCGTGTTTGGCTTACCTACCAGCCCGCTGGGCCAGCCTTGGCCATTGCTGGGTGGCCACCTTAACTCTGCAGTTATCGGCGTGTTGTGTCAGCAGTTTATCCCTGAACCACATCTGGCAGCTGCGTTGGCAGTAGGCTTAGCAATCGTCGCCATGCTGGCTTGCCGCTGTGCCCACCCACCCGGTGGCGCAACGGCGCTGACGGCGGTGATTGGCGGCCCTGCGATTCACCAATTGGGGCTCGTATATCTACTCCATCCGATCTTGACCGGTGCGGTCGCCATCCTGGCGGTAGGGTTCGTAGTCAACAATCTGCTGCCGGGCCGGCAGTATCCGCTGCGCAAGCACCTGAACAGCAAGCATGGCGCAAAAGATCCCGAGCCGCTGGCGCGTGGCCCAGTGCAGGAGGCCGATATCACGCGCGCGGTGGCGGAGCTTGATCTGCTGGTGGACCTGACACCCGCCGAGCTGGCGCGACTCTACATTTCAGCCGAGCGCCATGCCGCCAGCCGGCTGGCCGGCAGTTTACGTTGTGGTGATATCGCCTCTCGCGATGTGTTGGTTCTATCGGCAGACCTAATGGCCGAGCATGCCTGGCGCTTGCTGCGTCAGCGTGAGATTAGCAGCGCGCCGGTAATGGATGGGCAAGGTAGGGTTATCGGCCTTTTCTCACCCGCCGCAATGTTGCAGGATGTACCGACCCTGACATTGGCACAGGATGCGCTGAGTCAACTGCAAGGGAAGCCGGTTACCGCCTTGATGCGCGCCAATCCGCCCCAAGTGGGCGTCAATACGCCGGTAACAGACCTGTTGACGCAAATGAGCGTCAGTGAAGAACACCTCACCCTCGTCTTGGACGAAGCGGGCGGCTTATATGGTCTGATCAGCCAGACCGACTTGATCGCCAGCCTGTTTCATCAACAGCTTTTTGCCACCCAAGCCGGCCCCGCCGGTTCGCAGACCTAGACCATGCTACCTACCATCGAAAACCGCCTTGCCCAGGAATTGAACTGCCGTCCCAATCAGGTGGCGGCAACTGTGACATTGTTGGACGAAGGCGCCACCGTCCCCTTTATCGCCCGTTACCGCAAAGAAGTTACCGGCGGCTTGGATGACACTCAGCTACGTTTGCTGGAAGAGCGCTTGCGCTACTTGCGCGAGTTGGAAGATCGCCGTGTGGCGGTGATTTCGTCGGTGCAGGAGCAAGGCAAGCTGACGCCCGAGTTGCACGCAGCATTCCTGAGCGCCGACAACAAGCAGCGCCTGGAAGATTTGTATCTGCCCTACAAGCAAAAGCGCCGCACACGAGCCCAGATTGCCCGCGAAGCAGGCCTTGCCCCATTGGCTGAAGCCTTGTTGGCGAATCCCGTGCTGAACCCCGAGACGGAAGCTGCAGCGTATGTCAGCGAAGAAAAAGCTGTGCCGGATGTAAAAGCCGCATTGGATGGCGCACGGTATATCCTTATCGAGCAATACGCTGAAGACGCGGGCCTCTTGGGTGAGCTACGCGAATTGCTGTGGAGTCGCGCCGAATTGGTCGTCAGCTTGGCCGACGAAGCCAAGCGCGAAGAAGGTGCCAAGTTCGCCGATTATTTCGACCATCGCGAACCGTTGGCCAAGACGCCTTCGCATCGTGCGCTGGCGATTTTGCGCGGCCGTAACGAGGGCATCCTCAATTTCACCCTGGCGCTGCCCGAAGATGCTGACCTTGCGCCAGGCCGGCAAAGCGTCGGCGAAGGGCGTGTGGCGTTGCGCTTCAATGTCCGCGACCAGGGTAGGGCGGCCGACCGTTGGCTGCTCGATGGTGTGAGGCTGGCTTGGCGGGCGAAGATTTTTCTCTCGCTGGAGGTGGAACTCACCAACCGGATTCGTGAAGCAGCTGAAGTGGAGGCCATCAAGGTATTCGCCAGCAATCTAAAGGACCTGCTGCTGGCAGCGCCCGCCGGCCCGCGCGCCACGCTGGGCCTGGACCCCGGTCTGCGCACGGGTGTCAAGGTGGCTGTGGTCGACAACACCGGCAAGCTGGTCGCCACTGACACAATCTACCCCCATGTACCGCGTAATGATTGGGATGGCAGTTTGCATAAGCTGGCCAAGCTGGCTGCCGCCCACAAGGTGGAGTTGATTGCCATCGGCAATGGCACCGCCAGCCGCGAAACCGACAAGCTGGCAGCCGAGCTGATCAAGCTGCATCCGGAATTCAAGATGCAGAAGATTGTCGTGTCGGAAGCCGGGGCGTCGGTTTACTCGGCATCTGAATTGGCGGCCAAGGAATTCCCCGAGCTGGATGTCAGTCTGCGTGGCGCAGTATCGATCGCTCGCCGCTTGCAAGACCCCTTGGCCGAGCTGGTCAAGATCGACCCGAAAGCCATCGGTGTGGGCCAGTATCAGCATGACTTGAACCAGGGCGAGTTGGCGCGTTCACTCGATGCGGTTGTGGAAGATTGCGTGAATGCCGTGGGTGTGGACGTGAATATGGCCTCTAGTGCTTTGCTGGCACGGGTATCGGGGCTGACGCCGACGCTGGCCGGCAATATCGTGGCACATCGCGATACGCACGGCGCATTTGCCAGCCGCGCCGCGTTGAAGGCGGTGCCACGATTGGGCGAAAAGACGTTCGAGCAGGCCGCTGGTTTTTTACGGGTCATGAACGGTGACAATCCGCTCGATGCCTCATCAGTTCACCCGGAGGCCTATCCCGTAGTGGAGAAGATACTCGCCAAGAGCCGGCGTGAAATGAAGTCGGTACTGGGTGATTCCTCCTTCCTCAAGCAACTGAATGCCGCTGAGTTCACGGACGAACGCTTCGGCCTGCCAACGGTGAAAGACATTCTGGCTGAACTGGACAAACCGGGTCGTGACCCGCGCCCGGAATTCAAGACCGCGACTTTCCAAGAAGGGGTGGAAGACATCAAAGACTTGCGCCTGGGCATGATTCTGGAAGGCGTGGTCAGCAATGTGGCGGCGTTTGGCGCATTCGTGGACATCGGTGTGCATCAGGATGGTTTGGTGCATGTGTCGGCGCTGGCGAACAAGTTCGTCAAAGACCCGCGAGATGTGGTCAAGGCCGGTGACGTGGTCAGGGTAAAGGTGATGGAGGTCGACGTAAAGCGCGCGCGGATTGCCCTGACCATGCGCCTGGAAGACCAGCCCGGTGCGGCAGGCAGTGGCCGGCCTGCCCAAGCTGAGCGGCCTGTCAACCCAACCCGCCAGCGTACGGAGAGCAAGCCGGCTCCCGCCGGCGACAATGCCATGGCGGCGGCTTTTGCTGCATTGAAACGGAAGTAGGCCGTTAGCTGAGGTAGTAAAACAAAACACCCCGCGTTGGCGGGGTGTTCTCCTAATGCATAGAAATATTCTACTTGCAAGGTCGAGCCTATTTTTTTAATGCTTGCTGGAGCCTCATCTGCTGGGGCGGCGAGGTGACGGGGGCGGGGGGCAAACAATAACCGATTGTTTATCAATGCCGTCTTCTGGATTTTGCGTACCGGAACCCCATGGCGAGATCTTCCACCCGATCTGTGGGAGGCTGGAAAAACACGCATTGACGCTTTTGTCGATGGCGTGACAAGGGAGTTTGGGGGAAATTGCTCGAACAGTTGATAACCGACCCGGACGTTGAATGGCTGATGATTGATGCTTCCCACATCAAGGTTCATCCCGACGCGGCCGGAGCGTGTGGCGGCAATCAGGCGATGGGTGTGACAAAAGGGGGCTCAATAGCAAGCTACATCTGGCAGTAGATGCGCACGGCATGCCAATCCGCATTCTGCTGACGTCAGGCACCACCGCTGATTGTACCCAGGCAAGCACGTTGATCGAAGGGTTGACGGCTCATAGCCTGCTCATGGATCGCGACGCGATCATTGAGCAAGCCCACAAGCAGGGTATGCAAGCCGTTGTTCCACCACGTAAACATCGCAAAGTGCAGCGCGAGTGGGCAGGAATTCCAGCTTGGCGTTGTAGCCGGTTCGACGAAAAGCTTCCCGTACAATTTCGGTAATCACGCCACCGTTGGGTAGATCAGGCCCAAAGTAGGGTGGATAGACTGATGTGACGAGATGGACTTCTTGAGGGGCTGCTGCCAGCGGTGCAAGGTGGGCTAGGCATAGAGCCATCGTCAGAAGGATTTGCCGCAGCCATGAGAAACCGTTTCGATAGCACATAACAACTCCTATCCATTCGTTTGTTGCGCGGCTTTACGGCAGGCTGTGTGATAACGAACGCGTACGGCATCTCGCCAAATAGGGGCTGGGCTTCACCGTAAGTATATAAGTCAGTTTGTCTATTTTCTGCTGGGCGGGCGTATTGCGCGCCGCTATTGGGACAGTTGATACATGCGCCGCAGTCTTTCAGCTTGATTCTTGACCAGCCACGGGTCTTTAGCCAAGACGAGGAAGGCGCGGTTGAAATAGGGACGTGCTTCTTGATTCTGGCCCAAGGCCAGCAGATTTTCGCCAATCTCTTCGTAGACGTAACCATCTTCCTCGCCGGTTTGCTGCCACGCTTTTTCCAGGGCCAGTTGAAGGGGTAGCGCGATGTCAGGTTGTTCCATCACCCGGTGCAATTTGGCGACGCTCCAGCGCGCCATCAGGAGCGGTTTGCCCGTCTTGCGCACCTCGTGCCAGGCTTGGGCACGTTGCAGGTATTCCAGTGCCCGGGAATAGTCTTTCTGGTCGTAGAAAATCCAGCCCAGATTGTTATAGAGCGTGCCCAGCCAGTATTGACTGCGTGGGTCGCGGCTTTTTTCGGCGGTGTTGATGGCCTTGTGATGCCAGTCCAGGGCGCTGCGCTCGTCAACAGTGGCCAGCATATGCATGGCGTCGATAGCAAAGAAATCACGTTGTTGCTGTGTGGCCTGAACATAAGCGCCGTGAAACCAACGCCACGCCTTTTGGCGATCTCCGGCGGCTTGCCATAGACGGCCCCGTTCGAGGGAATACCGCAGGCTCAGCGTGGGGGACTGGTCTGACAGCACGTCCCGTACCTGATCCAACGTGGCCTGGGCTTCGTCCAGCCGCCCTTGCAAGCCTTGCGCACGCGCGAGCTGGGTGAGTGCTTCATTGGCGGTAAATTGATCGCCGGCCTGCTTTGCCTTGTTGATGGCTTGGCGCAGCTGTTTTTCAGCTTCCTCTGGCTGCATGTTGTTCCAAAGCGCGTCGATATCGGTGGCAGCGACATGAGTTGCCAGCAGTAGGGGTAGCCAGACACCTCGCATCAGCAGGCGGTCCGGATGAATCGGTTTTCCACCAATTCGTCGAGGAGATAGCTGAAGTCCTCAGCGCTTTCTGAGTCGGGCGCATAGCTGAATACATCCAGGTTTTTACCGCTACCTTCCATGACGCTTTGACTTTCGAACACCCGGGTACGGCAGAAGTCGCGGCCATAACGGCGGGTTAACTCCGTGGCGACGTGCTCGGAGGTAATCTGCCCGCGCTGGTATCGATTGATGAACACCTTGCGGGGGCGGTGCAGGCCTTTTGACGTTAAGCCGTTCAGTGTCTGGTCCAATTGCAGTGCCCCGTTCATGGCCAGGTATTCTGCGGTTACCGGCACGAGCACCACATCAGCGGCGATGAGCGCGGATAAGGACAGCACGCCCAGCATGGGGCAGCAGTCGATCAGCACCGGCGTACCGGCGGCCGACAGCATTTCCAATTGCATCGCTTTTTTGAGTCGTCGCAGATCGCGGCGGTTTTGGCTCAGCAGCATATCGACCTTGGCTAGTTCCATATGGGATGGAATCAGATTGACCTGGTTGGGGAGTTGGGTGACCAGTTCGGACAGGGGCGTGTGTTGCTGGAAAAAGCTGTAGACGGTGCGCTCCACCTTCGGTTTTAGGCCTGACATCGCGGTCAGATGGGCTTGCGGGTCGAGGTCGATCGCCAGGGGGGTCAAACCATTACGCGCCATGGCTGCGGCAAGATTGGCCGTGGTGGTGGTCTTTCCCACCCCGCCTTTTTGATTAAAGACTGCAATGATGGTCATAGAGTCTGGTTTGTCCTGGTGTGACGCTAATCAAAGGCCTGGTGTCAGGGTCTGAACAAAGGGAGCCCTTAGAACCTGTTTATAGTCAGCTGCGCGTCGGCAATATGGCGTTGAAAACACCCTCGGAATGCTCATTTACCACTTGTAAACTCCGCTTCCTCAGCTGTTTTTGCCTTATCTTGCTCTAGCTCGCGAGACTTTAGTCAGGTTCTTAGAACCTGTTCATGCTCATATTGCGTAGCCGTGATCAGAGTTCATGTGCTGCTCGAAATCATCATGTACCAAAGTACATTCTGGTTTCTCCACTGCGCTTCACCCCGCTGACGACTACTCGCTACAGATCATAGACAGGTGCTTAGGGCCGGCCGAGGCTGCGGGTACCCCCCGTTTATTGGTGAGTTGGCGCAGTCAAATTAAGCCAATTGGCGTTGACCACTATAGGCATGAATACGCCCAGCCGGAAAGTTTGCGTCTGATAAGACGCAGGGCTGGGCGCGGTGGTTTACAACACTTCAGCGGCGTGGTCGGCTAGGCGTGAACGTTCGCCGCGTTGTAGCGTGATATGCCCTGAATGGCCCCAACCCTTGAAGCGGTCTACGACATAGGTCAAGCCCGATGAGCCCTCGGTGAGGTAAGGCGTGTCGATCTGGGCGATGTTGCCGAGGCAGACCACCTTGGTGCCAGGGCCGGCACGGGTGATAAGGGTCTTCATCTGCTTGGGCGTCAGGTTTTGCGCTTCATCAATGATGAGGAATTTGTTCAGGAAGGTGCGCCCGCGCATGAAATTGAGCGATTTCACTTTGATGCGTGAACGAATCAGGTCACGCGTGGCAGCCCGGCCCCATTCACCTGACTCACCGTCGGTTTGGTTGAGTACATCAAGGTTGTCTTCCAATGCCCCCATCCAGGGCGCCATTTTCTCTTCCTCGGTCCCGGGCAGGAAGCCGATATCCTCACCGACCGGTACAGTCACCCGCGTCATGATGATCTCGGTATAGCGTTTTTCTTCCAGCGTCATCATCAAAGCCGATGCCAGTGTCAGCAGGGTTTTACCGGTGCCGGCCTGGCCCAGCAGTGTGACGAAATCGATATCGGGATTCATCAGGAGGTTGATGGCGAAATTCTGTTCACGATTTCGTGCGGTGATCCCCCAAATCGCGTTTTTGGGATGGCTATAGTCTTTGATCGATTCCAGGACAGCTGTCTTGCCGTCAATGGACTTCACCATGGCAAGGAAAGGTTTTTCGCCTTCCTGCCATATCATTTGATTCAACAGCAGGCCGCCGCAATCGGGGCCATGAAGCTGGTAGAACGCCCGGCCGCCTTCCTGCCAGCTCTTCATGTCCTTGCCGTTTTTTTCCCAGAATCCCTGGTCGATCTCACGCACGCCGGTGTAGAGCAGGTCGGTGTCTTCCAGCACCTGGTCGTTGAAGTAGTCTTCGGCCGCCAGCCCGAGGGCCCGCGCCTTGATGCGCATATTGATGTCTTTGGACACCAATACCACTTCGCGCTCTGGTTGCTGCTGCGCGAGCTGCATGACCACGGTCAGGATCTGATTGTCGGCTTTGCCTACGGGTAGGTCGGCCGGCAGTTCAATCTTGGTGGCTTGGGTTTGCAGGAAGAGATAACCGTGGGCCATCCCCTTTGATGGTACTTCCAGCGAGACGCCGTCGCCGATCTGGGTTTCCTTGCCACTGACAATCTCATCGAGAAAGCGGCTAGCCTGACGGGCATTGCGTGCGACTTCGCTCATGCCCTTCTTGTGACCATCCAGCTCTTCCAGGGTCACCATAGGAAGACAGATGTCGTGCTCTTCAAAGCGGTACATACTGGTTGGGTCGTGCATCAGCACATTGGTGTCCAGCACAAAGAGTTTGGTGCTCTTGGCTTTACGGTCGGCGGCCATAGTCTTCCTCGGGCTAGTGATAGGTCGGGACGGACCCGACTTCGCATAAACACCGCTAAAACCGCACTGTTGCTGGCTAATACGGTGCAGTTCTTCACAGTGCTGTTATGGAGGCCGCCGTGCAAGCGGCCCGAAAAACAAAACGCCCGTCACAGGGGACGGGCGTTTCACTTATTTCATACTCTGCACGTAGCTCAGTACCTCGCTCACATGGTCGGGGACTTTTACCCCGCGCCATTCCTTGATGATGTGTCCCTTGGCGTCAATCACGAAGGTGGACCGTTCCACGCCGCGCACTTGCTTGCCATACATGTTCTTCATTTTCATCACGCCGTAGGCTTCGCAGAGGATTTCGTCCGGGTCAGACACCAATTCGAAAGTGAAACCCATCTTGGCTTTGAAGTTCTCGTGTGACTTGAGGCTGTCCCGGCTGGCGCCGAATACCTTGGCCCCCGCCGCTGAAAAGGCAGCGTGCTGGTCGCGAAAATCGTTGCCTTGTGCTGTGCAGCCAGGGGTATTGTCCTTAGGGTAGAAATAGAGCACGTAGGGGGTGCCGATGAGTGCGGTGGTATCAAAAGTCTGGTTGCCGGTCATGGGCAGGGACAGCGCAGGGGCTGCAGTCATTACGTCCTCCGGTTTGATTTGATTGTGGTTAAAAACCCCTGCGCATTCAAGAAGACGGGGGTGATGATTTCATGCCAACGCCAGGGTTGGCGCGGAAGTGATTGTTTTGATTGGAGTGGGTCGATTTCTGGCTGTTGCGATTTAATTGATTTCGACACCTGTTTTGCAGGATTGGCTTACACCAGTTCGTTGAGTAGCTCCTTCACTCGCACCGCGCGAATGGCCGGGTCGGGCAGGGCGCTTTCTACACGCAGCTTGTCCGGGCCGGCGAGTTTATAGTTGCGTTTGGTTTGAATCAGCTTCATGACTTTCATCGGGTCGATGTTGTTTTGCTGGGCAAACTGCACTGAAATGGCGACTTCCGAGGCATCGAGCTTGATGACACCTAGCGGCTTGGCCTGCAGGCGTAAACGATGGCAATCGAACAGGATCTTGCCGGGTGGGGGCAGCAGGCCGAAACGGTCGATCAACTCTTGCTGCATGTCATCCAGGTCGTCGTTGCTGCCGCAGTTGGCGAGGCGTTTGTAGATCACCAGCCGTTCGTGCACATCGGGGCAATAGTCTACCGGCAGCAGTGCAGGGCTGTGCAGATTGATCTCCGTCGCGACACCGAGGGGTGCATTCAGGTCGGGCTCGATGCCTTTCTTCAAGGCCTTGACGGCCTCATTGAGCATGGCTGAGTAAAGTGAGAAGCCGATTTCCTGCATTTCACCGCTTTGGTCGTCACCTAGCACCTCGCCTGCGCCGCGGATTTCCAGATCATGCATGGCAAGATAAAAGCCCGAGCCCAGCTCTTCCATCTGCTGAATCGCTTCCAGTCGCTTTTGTGCCGAAGCAGTGAGGGACTTGATATCGGGCACCAACAGATACGCATAGGCTTGGTGGTGCGATCGACCGACCCGGCCACGCATCTGGTGTAGCTGCGCCAGCCCAAACTTGTCGGCTCGGTTCATGATGATGGTGTTGGCATTCGGGATATCGATGCCGGTTTCGATAATGGTGGTACAGAGCAGGACGTTGAAGCGCTGTTGGTTGAAGTCGCGCATCACCTGTTCGAGGTCCCGCTCACGCATCTGGCCATGGGCCACACCGATACGCGCCTCTGGTAGTAAGGCTGCAAGTCGTTCATGCATATTGGCGATGGTGTCCACCTCGTTATGCAGGAAGAACACTTGGCCACCGCGTTTGAGCTCGCGCAACACCGCTTCGCGGATTACGCCGTCGCTCCAATTGGCCACGAAGGTCTTGATCGCGAGCCGGCGGGAAGGGGCGGTAGCGATTACCGAGAAATCCCGTAGGCCTTCCAGTGACATCGCCAGGGTACGGGGAATCGGCGTGGCGGTCAGGGTCAGTACATCGACTTCGCTGCGCAAGGCTTTTAGCTGTTCTTTGTGGCGCACGCCAAAACGATGTTCTTCATCAATGATGACAAGGCCCAGGTTCTTGAAGTGGATGCCGTTCTGCACCAGCTTGTGGGTGCCAATGACAATATCGATGCTGCCCGATGCCATCCCGGCAACGGCGGCGTCGACTTCTTTCTTGGAGCGAAAACGGCTCAGTTCGGCGATCCGTACAGGCATATCGGCGAATCGGTCGGAAAAGTTCTGGAAATGCTGTTCGGCCAGCAGCGTGGTGGGCACCAGTACAGCCACCTGCTTGCTATCGGCGACGGCCACGAAGGCCGCCCGCAGGGCGACTTCGGTTTTGCCAAAACCAACATCACCACAAATCAGGCGGTCCATGGGCTGACCGGAAGTCATGTCCACAATCACCGCTTCAATCGCACCAGCTTGGTCGGGTGTCTCTTCAAAGCCGAAGCCGGCTGCGAAGGCTTCGTAATCATGGGGTTTGAAGCCAAAGGCATAGCCCTCCCGCGCGGCACGGCGGGCGTACAGGTTCAGTAGTTCGGCAGCTGTATCGCGCACCTGCTCGGCAGCGCGGCGCTTGGCTTTTTCCCACTGGCCGGAACCGAGCTTGTGGAGTGGGGCGCTGTCTTCCGCACCGCCGGCGTAGCGGCTGATGACATGCAGTTGCGACACGGGCACATACAAGGTGTCGCCGCCGGCATATTCGAGGTGCAACATTTCGGTGTTGCCCTCGCCTAAATCCATGCTGACCAAGCCCTTGTAGCGGCCGATTCCGTGCTGTTCGTGCACCACCGGGTCGCCGATCTTCAACTCGGACAGGTCGCGCAGCATGCTCTCGGTATTGCTGCGTTTTTGTGCTTTGCGCCGGCTGAGCGAGCTGCTATGGCCATAGAGGTCGGACTCGGTAATCAACGCGACCTTGCCGGCGATAAAGCCATTCGCCAGCGGCGAGACCCCCAGCAGAATCTTGTCGTGCCGGCCGAAGAAATCGCCCCACGCCTCGATCAGTTTGGTAGGCAGTCCGTATTCCTGAAAGTACTGGCTCAGGGTTTCGCGCCGCCCGATTGATTCGGCCAGCAGCAGGATACGGCCGTCAAAGCCGCCGACAAAGGCCTTCAACTTGGTAATGGGGTTGTCGGCACGCCTGTCTACGCGCAGGTCCGGTAATGCCACGCTGGCTTCGCGCCACGCTGTTTCTGTCGCATTTTCAACCGCAGGGCCATCGTTACTCAGTTCCAGCCGCCGATAGGGCTTCATCAGGGCAAAGAACTGATCGATAGGTGTAAAGAGCTCGGTAGGCGGCAGTAATGGCTTGTCTTTGTCGCCAGCCAGCATCTTGTAGCGGCTGTTGGTGTCGGTCCAGAAATGCTCGCAGGCTTGCATCAGCTCGCCGTGCTGCACCAGCAGCGTGTCCGCCGGCAGGTAGTCAAACAGGGTGGCGGTACGGTCGAAGAACAGCGGCAGGTAGTACTCCACACCCGGTGGAATCAGGCCGTTGGAAATATCCTTGTACACCCGCGACTTGCTGGGGTCGCCCTCAAAGACCTCCCGAAAGCGCGAGCGGAACTTGGCGCGGCCGCCGTCGTCAAGTGGAAACTCCCTTGCCGGCAGCAGGCGGATATCCGACACGGGGTAGATGGACCGCTGGGTATCGACATCAAACGTGCGGATGGAGTCGATTTCATCGTCGAACAAATCCAGCCGGTAGGGCAGGGGGGACCCCATGGGGAAGAGGTCGATCAAGCCGCCACGGACCGAAAACTCGCCCGGCCCGTAGACTTGGGTCACATGGTTGTAGCCGGCAAAGGTCAGGTCGGCCCGTAGTTTCTCCACGTCCAGTTTGGTTTTGGCCTTCAGCAAAAAGGTGTAGGCAGCCAGGTATTCCACCGGCGGTAGCGGCATCAATGCCGTTTGCACCGGCACGATGACGACATCGGCTTCGTTCTGGCGTATCTGCCATAAGGTGGCGAGGCGTTCGGAAATCAGGTCGTGGTGTGGCGAAAAGCTGTCGTAGGGCAGCGTCTCCCAGTCCGGCAGCAGGACAACGGTCTTGTTTGGCACAAACCAGCTGATCTCGTCTTTGAGACGGGCAGCGGTCTGTGCATTGGCGCTTAATATCAATAAGGGCCGCGCCTTGCCGCTCAGATCAGCAAGCAGGCTGGCATCGCTGGAGCCCGCAGGCAGGGCCAGTCGAGTACGTTGTCCGGCGGGAGGAAGGGCAGAAAAGGGCAGCAGCGGCATGGTGCGGACAAGCGGGTAGCAGCAGAAGCGGTCGATTATAGCCCGGCTAGCGCGCTTGGCTGTGTTTGTCCAACCATTCAGTAAACTCATGGGCAGGCATGGCGCGGGCATACAGCCAACCCTGTGCCTCAACACAACCCATGCCCGATAGACATTTGGCTTGTTCGGTTGTCTCCACGCCTTCGGCAATGATGGAATAGCCCAGGCTGCCGGCCAAGCCAATGATGGCCCGGCAAATGGCGGCGTCGCCACTGTCGCCAGGCAGGCCACGCACAAAACTCTGGTCGATTTTCAGTCTGTCGATAGGCAGTCGTTTCAGGTAGGCCAACGAGGAATATCCCGTGCCGAAGTCATCGATTGCCAACTGCACACCCAGTAGTTTGAGCGCACGCAACCGATTGGCGACAGCATCGATATTCCGCATCACGACGCTTTCGGTGACTTCCAGCTCCAGGTAAGCGGGGTCCAGATCGCAATGGCTCAGAATTTTTTCCACCAACCGGGGCCAATTCTGGCGTTGGAATTGCACGGCCGAGACATTAACAGCCACGCGCAGTGGGGACTCCCGTCCTTGGTTCCACAGGGCGGCAGTGCGGCAGGCCTCGGCCAATACCCATTCGCCGATGGGGAGGATGAGCCCGGACTCTTCTGCGACCGGGATAAATTTGGCGGGTGAGATACCACCCAGGACGGGGTGGGTCCAACGCACCAAGGTTTCCATGCCGATGACGGCACCCGTGTGCATGTCTATCTGTGGCTGATAGGCCAGCCACAGCTCGCTGTTGTCGATTGCCCTACGTAGGTCCTGCTCCAACTCGAATGGCGCACAGGCTTCGTGGGAGAGATCCGGGGTATACATCCGTACGGCTTCGGTGCCTTCCTGCTTGCAGCGGTGCATGGCCACCGTGGCATGGGCCAGTACGGTGACGGCATCTTCGCCATGCTCGGGAAAGCACGCCACACCGATGCTGGGCCGAATCAGTATGGTGTCGCCATTCAGGGTGAACAGGGCATTGAAGCAAGACGAGAGGCGACGCCCAACGTACATCACATCTTCACGGGTTTGTATACCGGGCACAACCGCGCCGAATTCATCGCCGCCAAGACGGCTGAGCAAGGCCCCCTTCAAGCCAAGCGACTGGATGCGCTGACCTATTTCACTCAGCAACCGATCGCCCATTTCACGGCCATATACTTGATTGATGACGCGCAAGCGGCTGAGGCTGAGTACCGCAATCGCGGCGCGTTCCTTACGGCTGCGTGCCTCTTTCAGCAAGACCGCCAGCCGTTTTCGGAAAGCGTCGGCATTCAACAACCCGGTGAGCAAATCAACCGAGGCCAGTTCACGAATTCGATGTTCTGCTTCCATCCATTCGCTCAGGTCACTGAACACCGCCAGGTAGTTTTCAACCACACCCGCTTCGTCGCATACCGCCGAGATGGTCAGCCATTCGGGGTATACCTCGCCATTCTTGCGGCGATTCCAGATTTCCCCCCGCCAGTGGCCCAGTTGAATCAGCCGTTGCCACATGGCTTCAAAGAATTCGGGGTTATGTCGGCCTGAGGCAAGTAGCGAAGGCTTGCGGCCCATTACTTCTTCTTCACTGTACCCGGTGATCGTGCAAAAACGGGGGTTGACGGCCATGATGACCGTATTTTTGTCGGTGACGATGACACCGTCGCTGACCCGGTCCACCATGCGATTCAGCAGGTAAAGCCGTGCCATATGGTGCTGTTGATGCCATTTTTCAGCAATCGTATCCGTGAGTGTGCGCAGCAGGGCGAGACATTCAGCTTTGAAGAATGCCGCCACATCGCTGCCGATGATGAGCCACCCCAACGGTTTTCCCTTGCAAGACAAGGGCAGTACGACTATTGCATTGATACCGACTTGCGCGCGCAGGGCTTGGTGGACGGGGATGGTTGTGTTCTCGAGGTCGTCATAGACATGCTGGTCGTCTGTCTGGCCCGTGTTTTGAGCAATCGTCAGCAGGTGGCTGGCCAGTAGTGTTTGATCAACACCAGGTGCTGGTCCTGACATGAAAGTTATTGTGGGTGGCTGGTTCTCTAGTGCAACGAGCACGACACCAACCAGGTTGATGCCGGGTGTGAGAGCCAATGCATTACAGGCGTGTTTGTAGAGGGCAGCGACATCTTCAAGCGGGCTTTTGAGATCGGCCACACTACAGATTGCCTGACGTAACTTTTCAGTTACTGCAGTATTTTGATGTGGCTGAAGGTTCGGCAACGGTTTGCTTCCGTTTGATCCCATGGCTCATATCATAGTTGGCTTCCCGAGCATAAGAAAAACTATCGGACATTGTGTTGATACGATAGTCATCTGCCGTAGCAAGCAAGCGATTGATCGAATAATATATAAAGTACTATGACCCTCAACTCAAGCAAACTTGCCCTGCACTTTTCTCACGCGAATAGCTTTCCCGCGGGCAGCTACCGTAAATTCTTAAGCTATTTTGAAGCCGACTATGACGTGGGTTTTTTGGAGATGCTGGGTCACAATCCCGACTATCCCGTCAGTGATTGCTGGCCTGCGTTGATTGATGAGTCTGTCGCGTTTATTGCGTCGCGTTATAACCAACCGGTGATTGCCGTCGGCCATTCCTTGGGCGGCTTTGTGTCGTTCATGTGTGCATTGCGCCGACCGGATTTATTTCGCAGCCTTGTGCTACTGGATTCGCCGATATTCAGCCGGCGTGTATCCAGCCTGTTGTGGTTGGGCAAACGACTGGGTTTTATTGATCGCATCACCCCAGGCCGCGGTACGCGTACGCGCCGGCGTGACTGGCCCGACGAGGAAGCGGCTTATCAGCACTTCAGCGGCCGCGGCATGTTTGCCAATTTCGACCCAGAATGCCTGCGTGACTACGTTACAGCAGGCACCGTCATGAGCGCCAATGGCGTTACCCTTAAGTTTAGTCCCGAGGTCGAATACGGTATTTACTGTGGTTTGCCACACAACTTCCCACACTACCGCGGTATGTTGAAAGTACCGACGACGTTTATTGGCAGCAGCCGGTCCAACTATGTAAGGAAAGCTGACTTGCAGAGCATGCGGCGTCATTTCGGTATCCGCTTGCAGGAAGTCGAAGGCGGCCATCTGTTCCCATTTGAAAACCCGGCCATGGCTGCCAATGCAGTCAAAGCGGCAATTCATTCATAACCCAATCTATAGCGCTTATTCCAGCCAGGCCCACAAGGCTGCCCAATGGAATGAGCAAACGGTGCCCGGCGCCACAACCTGCCCATATGAAACATTACCATGACCAAGCCTTACGTCCGTCTCGATAAGAATAACGCAGCCGTGCTGCTGATTGATCATCAGACTGGCCTGCTGTCGCTGGTGCGGGACATTGATCCTGACAAATTCAAAAACAATGTGCTGGCATTGGCGGACATGGCTCAATATTTCAAGCTGCCCACCATCCTCACCACCAGCTTTGAGAAGGGCCCAAAGGCACCTTCAACGACATCACCCGTAACGCGGCGTGGGATAGTATGTCGGCGGCCGGCGCCCAATTGATGACGTGGTTTGGTGCTGACCGCAACCTGATGAGTAGCTACAGCACTTTGTCGCAGCCCAGGTAGGTATCGCCGTAACCAAACCAAAGGGCACCTCGAAAAACCTTCCATCCATGGCATGATTCTGACATCCGAAAGTCAGCCCTCCCATCATGATCAAATCCAGTCTGTTTGCCAGTGAAGAACGTGAAGCCAAGCTTGATCAGCTGGGCGATGCGCTGAAGGTCCTGGGGACCCATGTCGATTTTACCGCACTGGCGGCAGACATTGACCGAGCAGCGCCTCGACCCAGCCGCGCCCGCGGCGGCCGGCCGCCGTTTCCGACCGAATTAATGGTTCGGGTACTGCTGGTTCAGCAATTGTTCAACCTCAGCGATGAGCAGATGGAATTCCAGTTGCTGGATCGCCTGAGTTTCCAGCGCTTTGTCGGTCTACGCAGTAGCAGCCAGATTCCAGACCGTACCACCATTTGGACCTTCAAGGAGCGGCTCATTGCCGCAGGTGCGAGTGACAGCCTCTTTGAGGCGGCCAATCGGCAGTTAGCCAAGCATGGCTATATTGCACGCGGTGGTCAGATGGTGGATGCCAGCATCGTGCAAGTCCCGAAGCAGTCGGTGAGTCGGGAAGAGAAAGCCATGATTCAAGAACGCGCCATGCCTGCTAACTGGTCGCCGT
>NZ_PDZH01000109.1 GCF_002735695.1 Chitinimonas sp. BJB300 | reverse complement strand
ATGAGATTCATGTTTATCACCCCAGATTCTCCGGCAGAAACACCGGATGGTTGCACACCCAGGGGTGGAAACTATTGAACGCTGTTTACCCCTGGAATCTGGAAAGTTTTGCACGCTGTTTTACACCTTGATGGCATGGCTGATTACGGTACCGCCTCCACATTAGTCCTACCACTTCCTATTTTCCCCTCAGGAATGAGGGGCCAACGCTTGAAACGCTGAAAGCAAACCATGCAAAGCAAAGCCCGTATTTCCCCGGCAGAAGCCGGGGGAGCGAATGTACTCGCCTTTTTAGACATGCTGGCCGTATCGGAAGGTACTGCGCTGTTGGCCCAGACCGACGACGGCTATAACGTCATCGTGGGCAGTACACCGCGCCAGCCCGTTTTGTTCGACAGTTATCAAGACCACCCGCGCCAGTTGGTGAAGTTCCCCAAACTCGGTATTGGTTCGACGGCAGCAGGCCGTTACCAGCTGCTGGCCCGTTACTACGACGCTTACCGCAAACAGTTGGGGCTCAGCGACTTCAGCCCGATCAATCAGGACCGCATCGCGATTCAGCAGATACGCGAGCGTGGCGCATTGCACTTGATCCAAGCGGGCCAGATCGAAGCCGCCATCAAGCAGGTGAAAAATATCTGGGCCAGTCTGCCTGGTGCAGGCTATGGCCAGCATGAGCACAGCTTGGCTAGGTTGCTTGCGGCCTACCAGGCAGCGGGCGGCGAATTGGCGGAAGCCATGGCGCAACCATGATCAACGCCTTGATTCCCTGGCCTTACCGCCTATTAGGCTGGCTGTGTCTGGTGTTGGTGATCGGTGGCGCAGCGTACTTGCGTGGGTGCATTGATGAGCAGGCCGGCCAGGCAGAAATGCAGTTGGCCCAGCTGCAAAACGTAGTGAAAGTTGAGCGGCAGCAGGCCGCCATCAGCCAGCAGATTGCCCAGGCCCATGAAGTGGGCAGGGCACACGACCGCGTGATTTATCGAACGATTGAAAAGGAGGTCATCCGTTATGTGGCGAATCCTAGCCATGTTGTGTGCCGCTTGGACCCTGAGTGGGTGCGCCACCACGACGTCGCTGCACTGTCCGTCATTCCCGGTACCGCCAGCAGCGTTGATGCGGCCGCCAGCGCGCTTACAAGCGATGACGCACTTGTCACCGTCACCCGCAATTACGCCGCCTGCCAAGACAACGCCCGGCAATTGACGGACTTGCAGACGTGGGTTAGACAGCAAACCGCTATCCCACAGGGGTAAGAGCAAAAGGCAATGGATAAAAAGAAAGCGCGCCAGGAGGGGCGCGCTAATTGAGGTGGTAATACCAGTTAGGGATTGGAAATATAGTTCACCGTGGGTAAAAGGCAACGACTACATCTTTTCTGGTTACAGGTCCTAAAACCATTAACCATTAGCTGAGATTTGAATTATTGACAGGTCAACTACTAAATCCTGCCCGGTGACCTTAATAGCGCTAGCCCCGGTAGAACTATGTAGATCAAGGTCATAAACCAGTAGCTTTCCATTCTGTAGAACTCTGGCAGACATTAACGGATTACTGCTTTTCATAATCGAAAAAGATAAGCACGTGACATTACCAAGTAGCAAGATTGATGGATAAGGGGCCATGTTTAGTATGGTTCCGTTGCGAAAATGAACTGTTTCTTTGTTCGGTACGATTGAAAGGTCTTTTATACCGTCGTCCGAATATAGATTGCATGTAATTGCAACACCTACAGGATCAGGTTTAAAGCCAAGCAATATTTCCCCTGTACGCTGCTCAATGAAAGCTATCTCCCCAACAGGATATGAGCCGAGCAGAATAGGAGGTAAACTGAGCAGCCGGTCAGCTAACACAGTCGTATCTAACGACCCTAGTTCATGAAGAAAATAACTCCGTATTAGTTCTAAACACTTTTCCGCATTGCAGACACGAGTTCTAATGCCATTAAATTCCAGCCTAGATGCTGCTTTTAGGATTTTCTTTTCATCAGTGACAAAGAAATCAACATTATGCTGAAAAGCTTGATCAATATGTAAAACATCCAATCTACTATTTTCGTTGAGTTGAGGATACTCACTTTCAAATACAATACTAGCTATTATTTCAAATTGTGATTCCCTGGATGTTGTTCCCCAGAATGCTATAGGACGTGTACCTGATGAAGCTTGCCAATATCCATTACTACCAAGAACATGGTAATTTCTTGCTTTCTCTTTACCAAACTTAAAATTTTCAAACTCAAAAGGGAGAGTTGAGGTTGCAAATATCTCAATCAAGCCCGCATGATGAAAGGTTTCAAGCTCATTCATAGCAGCTATATTTCCCCTTCGATTTATTTGATTTGCATCAATTACAATTCTATGAACATACATAGTCTCTCCTAATTATTGCAATATACTAAAACTGCAATATTCCTGTTCTTAGAGACTGAAGATATAGACGGCCAAATCTGCCAGCGTGAAATCACCTTGGGTCAGGGTCTAGCCCATGAAGCGTTGTTTTGATCTGCAGCAGGTGCCAGCGCGTTGCGCTATAGGTGAAAAGCGCAAGTGCGGCGCTGCGCCAGATTTGTAATTTTGTAGAGGTAGGCAACTATTAGGTGATTTTGCCTTTTGTGTTACCTAACCGTGCGGCATCATGCCCCCCTCAAAATAACAAACTTGTCTGGCCCGGAGGCGCTTCGCTATGTCGTCTACTGCCTTGCTTTCGCAGTTCCTCGACCAACAAAACCAATGGCAAAGCACCGAGCGTCTTTATCGGCTGCATACCAAGCTCGGAAACGATGCGCTACTCGTTGAACGTGTCGATGGTGTAGAACAGATCATTGGTGCTCCGTTGCCCAAGGGCGATGTGCTATTGCCTAATCCCCAGCATTTCCCGGTAGGTTCTCCGGTAGAGGCGCAATCCGCCAAACCCAACCAACAGCTAGGCCATTTGCCTTTGCCGTCCAGCCTGCGCGATGATCCTGCCGCGAGTGATGGCAGCAGCCTGTTATGTGGCTATCGATTTGAAATCACCGTCTTAAGCGCCACCAGTGGGCTTGACTTGCATAGTCTACTCGGTGCGCCGGTCTTGCTGGAAGTTCAGACCAGCAGCAGCCGTACCAGTCTTCGTCCTATCCATGGCCACATCAGCGAAGCACAGGCGTTAGGCAGTAATGGCGGCCTGGCGCGCTATCGGTTGATCGTTGAGCCCTGGCTAAGCTTTTTACGCCAACGGCGCGATAGCTGGGTATTTCAGGACAAAACCGTTGCCGAGATACTGGATAGCCTCTTTAGCGATTACCAGGGGCAGGGCGCATTGGCTCCCGCTTGGCGGTTGGCCTTGGCGGACAAATACCCCAAGCGCAGCCTACTTACTCAGTACCGCGAAACGGATTGGCATTTTGTTCATCGGCTGATCGAAGACGAAGGACTGGTTTGCTGGTTCGAACATGAAGGCGATACGAGTAGCGCCAGCTTAGGCAAACACACACTGGTTATCAGTGACCGGCTCGGCCTTGATGCCGCTTGTGTCGATAACACGGAATCCCCCTTGCGCTTTCACCGCGCATCCGCCGTCGAGGGGGGCGACGGCCTGGCCGCCATGGCGGGGGCATTGGGTGCAGGCCCAGGTGGGCGCGATACCTTCCAAGAATGGCAGGAACACCGCCAGATGGTCCCTAGCAAGGTGCGTTTGCTCAGTTACGATGACAGAACGCTAAGCAACCAGGCGGTAGAGGCCAGCATTCCTGTTCAATACCATGGACACAAGCTCGAACTGGACGACCATATCAGTCATTACGGCTGGGCAGGTGTAGACGACGGCGAACGCCGCGCCTTCAACCTGCTGGCGGCTTATCAAGTACAAGGGCGGCGTATTTTCGCTGGGGGCACGGTACGCAGCCTTGCCCCTGGCCAAGTATTTTCGTTGAGCCAACATCACCGCTACCCCAAGGAATCACGCTTTCGTGTGTTGTCCGTCCACCATCAGGGCCGCAACAACCTGAGCGCTGACTTCAAAGCCACCCTAAACAGGGAATTCAGTCTGAATCAGGAAGCGGAAGACTTTCCCGAGCACTACCGGAATCACGCTGTCTGCCTATATGCCCGTGCTGCTGTTGGCATGGGTGAATCAGTCGATACGCCTTTTGCGCCTGCACCCGTAACCGGCAGCTACCATAGCAGGCCCACCGTACAGGGCATACAAACCGCGACGGTGGTCGGCCTGGGCGGGCTGCCGATTGATACCGACCGCAATCACCGCGTCAAAGTGCAGTTTCACTGGCAACGCGGCGGCAGCGCCCATAACCGGCAGACGCATAGCACGGGTGACGATAACGCCCCCGCCAATGAACGCGCATGGGCCTGGGTGCGTGTTGGCGCACCGGCAGCCGGTGGCAACTGGGGCAGCAGCTTTATCCCGCGTATTGGCCAGGAGGTATTGGTTAACTTTCTGGATGGCGACATCGACCGGCCTATTGTGGTTGGCGCGGCCTACAACGGTACCGGTAACACCGATGCACAACACAACGAGCAGGCGGGTAGTGATGGCCGCATCACCGCCAATGCGCCGATCTGGTTTGCTGGCGACACGGCTGAACATGCCCATCCCGACAGCATCAGCGGTATCAAAACCCAAGCCATCAGCCATAGCCAGACCGGGCAGAGCGACAAGCAGGCCGGGGGCTTCAATCAGATCGTGTTTGACGACCACCCCGATCACCCACGTGCTGAGCTGGGCACCACCCAAGCCTACACCTGGCTGCAACTTGGCCAAACCCGGCACCAGCAAGACAACGCACGCCGTGAAGCGCGTAGCCACGGCGCGAGCCTGGAAACCCGGGCGCATGCCGCTGTTCGCGCTGGCCACGGGCTATTGATCAGCGCGCAGGCAAGGCCCAATGCGAACGGTGGCCAGCTTGATAGCCAGGAAGCCGAACAGACGCTTACCCAGCAACGCGAACGCTTGAATGCGATCCTGGAACGCGCAGACAAACACAGCGCCAAGCTGCCCGACGAGCAGGCAGCCGGTAAGCAACCCGTCGAGGAAAACCTCAAGGCATTGCAGAGCAGCCTGGCCGGTTTCAATCAGGGCGCACCCGCCTGGACGCGGCCGGAGTTGATCCAAAGTGCACCCAAAGGCATCGGCTGGCTGACGGCAGGACAAGCCAGCATCAACGCCAGCGAACACTTGGCATTGATTGGACGAGATTTGCAGATCGGTGCGCAAGACACCCTCGGTATCAACGCGTCTGAAGGGTTGCGCGTCTTTGCTGGCGGTACCAAACCTGACGGCAAGCAGCCCGAGCAGACCCGAGGCATACGCTTATTGGCCGCCAGCGGGCAAACCATTGTGCAGGCGCAAAAAGCCAAGGCCGACCTGAATGCCAAGCAGGCGATAACGGTAAGCACCAACGCCGATGCTTTGATTGCCAGCCCGACCGTACTCAAGCTCACCGCCCAAGGTGCGGGCCTGGAACTGCAAGGCGGCAATATCACGCTGTATGTGCCAAACGGCTTAAAGATGCAGGCGAGTCAGAAGATTTGGGAAGGTCCGGCAGGCGCGAGCCACCAGGCCGAGAAAATGCCAACCAGCCAGATCAAGGGTTGTGCGCTAAGGCTCAGTGCTGCCGCCGGTGCTGGCGGACCCTTCACGGCAGGATAAGAAAGCAACCATGACGACGCAAGCCAATCCTGACGCGCTTATCCAATCCTTGGATGCCGCAATCAAGTCATTGATCGACGCCCAACACCTGTATTTGTTGGTTGATCCTGCACTGCACGACCCTATCGCCACCATGGCTGAAGCTGCCGCGCTGCCCAAACAATCGATACCTATCCAGGCGATACCCCCGAATCGACGGCCTTACCTGTTGGCACTCGATAGTGCGGCTCGCCATGAAAAGGTATTGAATGCCAGCCTGCGTCTTGGCTTGGAAGAAGGGCTAGGCGCATACGATCTACCCGATGGCAGCCCGCGCAGCCTCTGTGCCTGGCTTGTCGCTACACCAGGTCAAACGTTAGCCAATCTGGCATCAGCGCTGGCACGTCGTGCAGTACTGTCGGTACCGGATGTGCAGACGGTGTCATTCCGCTATTGGGACCCCCGCGTAACCGCCCACTTACCCCGCGTGCTTGGCGAGGGGGAAATGTCCGCCTTACTGACGGAGATAGGGGCAACGGCATGGTGGGCGTATACCCCACAAGCCAATGGTGCGCTTCAACTGACATCGCTAGGCAAGAACGGACCGGATAGGACGGGTGAGCAGGATGCCGCCCGCCGATGGGTATTGGATGGGCCACAGTGGCGTGCGTTGACGGCCTTGGGCTGGGCAAACCGGCTGGTGCAGCTTGTCCCCGATTGGGGGCTGGAAGCACAACCCGACCACGGCACCTTGGAACGCTTGGCTAATCAAGCGTTGGTGTGGGGACTGGCTAGCGAATCCGATGTTCTACGCTTTGCCTATTTTGCGCTGACCACCCATCCGCACTTCGATACCCATCCGAGGGTTCGCACCGCCCTGGAAGCAGCCAAGGCCAGTGAAGACACCACCTTTACGGAAATCTCCCAGACATGGGACGAATCCTTTATCGAAGAGCTGCGCAAAGGCAAAGGGCAGACACATGCCAACGTTCAATGATGCAGCTTACCAAGATGGCGAATGCAAGCTATGAGTGAACCTTGTAACCGCTGCCAGCGTAAAGGGCTGGCCATACTGCCGGTTATCTATGCCGTCGCACCGAAGGAAGATACGGCGCTTCCGCAGTTAGGTGGCCATTTCGGTGCCGGCGTCACCGATAAGGCGCTTAAGGATAACCGCTATTATTTGCGCAGGCTGGACCCTGGCTATATCTATCTGCTCTATCCCAATAAGGTCTGGAAAGGGTTCATGGTCGACGTGGCAGGTTTTCCACGTTACTACCCGGACCTATTGATAGAGGACATGCCCGCCACGTTGCCGGCACAGTCCGACGTGGCCCGCTGCCAGGTCCAAACCGAAAACCCACATAGTGGCGTCGAGGCCATTTGTATTGATCGCCCGGACAAATTGACCGGGCCGGTTTGGATTGCCTATAGCCGCCACCCCTGGACCAAAGCAGTCAGGGCGGAGCACGCCAAGGCCCCTGAAAAGCGGATGCAGAAAATCGCCGCCGTGGATGGCAGTGCATTTGAGCACGCCGAGGTAGCTAGCGCAGCGGCAATGAAGCAATGGATTGCTGATTACAAGCCCGCAGCAGTGCAAATGCTGAACAAGCGCCTGCCTGCAACGTCGCCGCTGATTGATCGTAGCGGCGATGCAGAAAACCTGGCCAACGCCATGCTGGCCATGAGCGGCAAGTTGGCCAAGCCAGGCTTGATCATGGCCTTGCATGATCCGGTAGGCATTACCGCTACCCTCAACAGCGCAAGAAACGACATTACCGAACAAGTCTTATTGATCGATAAGAACCTGTCGGCCAAAGACCGGGACGACCTATTGATTGCCGGGATTGTCGAAGACATCCGCAAAAGCATGCAGGCGGCCAAGGATAACCCTTGGGAACGCTACGCCAAGCATATCGATAACAGCAAACTTGATCCGGTCTTGAAGAAGCTGCAAGCCAAGCGAGACTTGGCCAAGCGGATAGACACATGCTCTAGCGACTATGTGGTGTGGATTACTGCGCCGCGTCTTACTGACTTGTTTGCGTCCGACTTCGATTCTGCCAATGTGGCCAGCGGGCTGGCATTGGAAAACTGCTTTGTGCTGTGCACGGCGGGTTCGGGCACCACCATGCAGGAACGGGAAAAGGTCTGGCAGCCCTGGTTTGATAAAGACCCGAAAGACCCAACCAATCTGCTTTGGCAGGCAGCAACCGCTGCTGATAAGTCGGTGCTGGCGTTCCTCGCCGTGGAGAAGATCGACAAGACGTTCGATTTAACCAAGGGTTCCAAGGACATTTTTAAGGAACGCGAATGGTTTGCGCATTTGCATGATGTCTTGCACACGGCGAATAGCCAGCGCGCCCAGCAGCGAGGCTACGCCGTCGCCACCGAAAAGATTGCCGTAACACTCGCAGCGCAATTGATCTGGCTGCGCGGCAAGGATGGTTCGGGCCTGAAGAAGTACCACCAGACCGCCGCCCGTATGGCCACGATCCTGGCCAGCCGTGGCGATATCGTGGTTCTACCTAAGACAATGACCGCCCGTGTGCACCAGTATGTGCGTTGGGTGCAGGATGCCTATATCGGCAAGCCTTCGGCGCGTATCCCGCTCGTGCAAGGCAATGTGTTGCCTGGTGGTGGCGGCAAACGTATTGATCCCAACAAGTTGAACGGTGAAGAGCTGCGGAAAACCGTTTCCACCATGGACGGTGCCTTGATGGTGGATCTGTCAGGCCGAGACGGGGTGATGAATTTCAGTCTATGGGTGGCGCATAAGCTTCAGCCTGGCCAAGCGCCTGACAAGGAAATGGAAAAGCTGCTGCATCGGCTCAAGCTGGAACCCGACGACCTGACCTTATCGGCAGACTTGAAAATCAACCCGCTTACCGATCTGGAAAGAAAAGTGGGCATTGCCAAGATGGATAGGGCGTTTTCGGCGGGGACAGGCTTAATGACGCTCTACAGTTTCTTTAATACGTGGAGCCAGCTTACCGACGAGCTGAAGAAAGGTAAGGATGCTGATGCATTGGCAGTGGAAAGTGGGTTCGCCAGCGTAGGCACGGCGGCATTAACCGGTATCGCTGTAACCCTGGAAATCAAGGCATCCAATGAGTTGATGAGGCAAGCCGGCTTAGAGACGCTGCGTTTCAGGTTATTAGGTGGTAGTGCAGCATTTCTTGGTTTGGTTTGTGGGATGGTGGATGCTCATTACCTTTGGCGGCAGGGGAGTAAACTCTCCAAGGAGGGAGATGAAGATGCTGGTAATTTGACAAAAGCAACTGGTGTCATTACAGGCATATCTGCTGCATTCATTGGTGTTGCAGGTATTGTTGCAGCATTCGGCGTCACTGGTATTGGGATTCCTATTGCTGTAGGTATTGGTCTAATACTTGCGCTTACTGCTATGGCAACAGGTTATAGTGCAGCGGAAAAAACTGATACCGAATTAGAGAAATGGGTGGATCGTAGTCGATTTGGTAAGCGGATACGAACTGACAGTAAGTCGGCTTACCGCGATGGTAAAGAGGAAATAACGGCGTTTAGAAGTGCGATTTACATTGTCAGCATCAAGATGAGAATTAGCTGGCAAGCGGGCATGTTGCATGGCTTCTATACCATTAGCGTGCCGTATTTTGCGAAGCATTCGGCAATTCGAGTGGAGCTTTCTGGTAAGGATACGCTCGGTACGACGCGCCTATTAAAATCCAGCCTGTTCAAAATCAATGGCGAAGAACAAGTCGAAAAGTATGATAGCCATTCTGCACCGGTTAGCTCTGCCGATGGGAAGGTGCAGGATAAACAACTGTTGATTGATGGGGAGATGACATTGCGGCTCCCTCCAATGGATTTATTCCGAGACCCTGCACAACGCGGTAAGCAGTTTATTCGCGTGGGATCGGTGGCCAAAGATGTAACCGACGTTGTCTACTTTGACAATTTGAAAGTTTCTGTGACTTACCAGCCTGACAAGAAAACATGGCCTGAATTTGTGGTGGAGAATCAGGCATGAGTTTAGATATCACTAAGGTAAAAAGACCAGCGCCATTAAAACTAACCGGACTTTGTGATGAGGTGGAATTGCCGGTAAAAGAGGCACCCAATGCAGGTAATGGGGTGATTACCAGAATGGATAGCGAGGCTTTAGTATTTGATGGGCAGCCTCAAGGTAGTTTCATAGTCGGAGTAGGTTTGCTATCGCAAGTGGTTGCCCTTATTTTCTTGCCTTATATGATATTTGATGTAAGTAGTGCATTTTTACTTAAACCAGATTCTTTTGGAACTCATCCAGGAGAGATGCTTTGGTTCATGATTTCATTCGCTATGTTAGCGGGAGTAGGTGGTCTTTTTTTTGGGGCCTATTTAATTTATCTAGGCGTAATATTACCTGCACCTAGCCCAGTCATATTCAATCGACGTTTGGGCATGGTGATCGGTTCCCATAAAGGTAAGCCCATTGCATTGGAGTGGAAGAAAGTTAAGCCAATCTTGCTGCACAGTGTGATGCTCGCAGCTGGCGCACAACGGCAATATTACTTAGCATTAGTAGAGCGAGACGATAGCCTTGCCAAAGGACAAAAGCAGAAAAAAGGGCATGGCTTGATGGTGAGCACGGGCCATACTTGGGGCTGGGCAAATTGTCATGCAATGTGGGAATTTATTCGCCGCTATATGGAAGACAAGCCAGAAAGCCTGCCCGAGGTTGAACTATCGCCAGCTGGCGGTTTTGAAGCACGCATGCTCGATGAGGGCCCTTACTGGGAATTCCACGAGCGTAAAGAGTTGATGGCGGATTTGCGGTATCGCAATGGCTTCCCCCAATTCAACCATTGGATCAGCTTTATGATGGTTGCCTTCGCGCCAGCATTCTTAATGAACGTATTCCGCATGGTGATACGCCGCCGCGTCAAATTGCCGCCTGAATGGCTACCGGCTGCAACTACGGAACCCAACCCCTACAACGTCCGTCCAGCGCAACCAGAAGACTTAGCCATACGTTCAAAGGCTGCACGATACATCGCGCTTTGGATGACAGTTTGCTTAGGTGTTGGCACGCTCTTTTGGGTATGGCTCGTTCGGTTGATTGCGTTTAGATGAAAGAAGTTCACAGACGTGTTCTTGTATCTAACAGGCTGTTGAAAAACGATTTTGGCTCCCACATGAGGCTCGCAAAATGCGAAAAATCATGCCATTTTGCCTAAAAAACAAGCAAAACATGCTTAATCTTTGAGCATTCTAGGTCGTTGGCGGGGTGCTTTGAGTCAATTCCTCCCACTCAGAATCGTTTTTCAACAGCCTGCTAAGTCACGTCTGCTCATTCATTGTCAGAGTTTTCCCCGCTATCCAAAACAACGTGGCAAACAGTTTATTCGTGCGGGTTCTGTGGCAAAAGATGTCACCGACGTTGCCTACTTTGATAATTTGAAAGTTTCTGTGACTTATCAGCCAGACAAAAAAACATGGCCTGAATTTGTGGTGGAGAATCAGGCATGACTTTAGATATCACTAAGGTAAAACGACCCGCGCCATTAAAATTAACCGGCTTTTGTGATGAGGTGGAATTACCGGTTAAAGAAGCGCCAAGTGCTGGGCACGGGGTAATTACTCGGCTGGATAGTGAAACTTTAATTTTTGATAGTCATTCTCAGGGGAGTTTCATAGTCGGGGTAGGGCTGCTATTTCAAATAGTTGGACTTATTTTTTTACCATATATGACTTTTGTATTTGTAAAGATGATGTTTGCTAGTACGGGAGAGGATGGTGGAAGTTCTGGAGTATTCGAGTGGATACTGGATATATTTATTCTTTTAGGTGGAGTAGGAGCTATATGCTTTGCATCCTACATTGTATATTTTGGTATTTTCGCGCCTGCGCCCTGCCCAGTGATATTTAATCGTAGAAAAGGTTTGATATTCGGGTCGCATAAGGGAAAGCCGATTGCATTAGATTGGAAAAAAGTTAAGCCTTTCTTGCTATATAGCGTAAATCTTTCTGCTGGTGCACAGCGGCAATACTACCTAACCTTAGTTGAACGGGAAGACAGTTTGCCCAAAGGGCAGAAGCAGAAAAAAGGATATGGCTTCGTCTTAAGTACAGGATATTCAGGCTGGGCAAATTGTCATGCAATGTGGGAATTTATCCGCCGCTATATGGAAGACAAGCCAGAAAGCCTGCCCGAGGTTGAACTATCGCCAGCTGGCGGTTTTGAAGCCCGCATGCTCGACGAGGGGCCTTACTGGGAATTCCACGAGCGGCAAGGGTTAATGGCGGATTTGCGGTATCGCAATGGCTTCCCCCAATTCAATCATTGGATCAGCTTTATGATGGTTGCCTTTGCGCCGGCCTTCTTAATGAACGTATTCCGAATGCTGATACGCCGTCGCGTCAAATTGCCGGCTGAATGGCTACCCGTCGCAATTAGTGAACCTAACCCGTACCAAGTACGCCCAGCCCAACCAGAAGATATGGCCATACGGTCAAAAGCTGCACGATACATAGCACTTTGGATGACGGTTTGCTTGGGTTTAGGCACTCTCTTTTGGGTGTGGCTCGTTCGGTTGATTGCATTTAGGTGATTGACGTTTGGGTACTCTGGCAGTGTGACAAAACTTTGACAGACTGAGCCTTATTCAAGGCGGAATGTGGCTGAATTTGACTGAAAATGCTGCGCGGCAAACGTAGCATTTATTTGTAAATCAACAGCTTAGAAATCGACCTTGCGACTTGTAATCAGCAGGTCGCCAGTTCGATTCCGGCAGTCGGCACCAGTACACTGTCCTGGTAAGTTCAGGAAAGTCTAAAAACCCGTATAGCTTCACGCTTTGCGGGTTTTTTTCTTGTCCATACCCGTCCAGGGGGATCTATCCAAATCCATGGTTTTTGTGTACCAAAATGTGTACCAATTCAAAATGGGCCAAAATTTGGTATACAGCTTGGTAAATACAAATGCCGCTATCCGACTTGACCGTTCGTCAGGCTAAGCCCAAAGAAAGCCCTATCAACTTTCAGATGGTGGGGCTCTGTTCTTTGAAGTAACAATTGCAGGTGGTAAGCGCAGGCTTTTTCGATGTCGCACCAAGAATTTAGGGGTCACGTGAGAACGTAACTCCTTTTCATCTTTGGTTTTTGCGGAACGTTCAGCAAAACACCAAAATGCTGGTGGCGGTTAAGAACCAGTTCAAAGTCTAGCGAGCTAGATTTTGCCGGTGTTGATCTCGAAACCGCCGGTCATTTTGCTTACCATCCCGTGGTAACGTCCTGATTAACAGCAACCTGATTTTGCCAAAGCCAAGACCGCACGACTGAAAGACAAAATTGAATTGCTCAAGGTGTAAATAGTGCAACTCAATGAGATCGAAATCAGGCTTGTTGAAATGGGGGCACATTACTCAACGCCGTCGCAGACCGAGGTTACTTCGCCGGCGATTAAATCTTGGAGTGTGATGAGGCTAATGGTGCCGATATTCATAGTGGCCTTCTTAGCTGTTGGCTCCCGCTTTGCAGCCCAGCTTTCAATGACCGCATTACGACTGTGCAATAGATCGTAAACAAATTTTGAGCGCGACTTTTGAAAGGCCATAACAGGCGCTTATCATGACGAGCTCTATGTGTGGGGTGCAGTAATCTGTAGGAGAGATTGGTATAGACGAGTATAGTCGCATACTGGGAACTGTTACGTATTAACAGTTACTAATATAGTGCATCAACCAGCACCAAATCGCTCCTCGGATTGGCTCCTTTCAACCTCATACGTGAGGCAATCATGCAATTACTTAACGCTCTGGAAATTGATCAAGTGGTAGGTTGAACAAATCGCGAAGCTGTACAGAACTATGTGACTAAAACGTTAAGGGAAATAGGTCAGCGATCAGATCTAAGCCCTGAGCAGAAGCTACAGGCATTGCAAGATGTCATGCAAGGCGTCATGCGGCCACCTTGTCAGAACAATGTTGCTGCTGTTCCTGCCGCAATTTAAATAGCACTGAGAACCAGTTCATGATCTTGCTGCTTAGCTATGATTCGGGCCCATATGCTGCCCGAAAACTGCGGTAAGGAGGACTTCGAGCTACCATGTTTTTCGTGCTAAGCAGGTTGTAGCCTTATGTACTCATCTACATTCTGGCTATTGCGCTGTGCTTCATCCTGCTGACGGCTGCTTGTGGTAGATCTTGAACTGGTGTCTGCTTGGTATGGGCTTGTACTCATCTGATGCACTGTAAGACGATTGCCCAACTGTGTTCCTTAGTCTGTACTTCGCCCGTTGTACGTGTTTCAGCGATGAAGAGGGGTTTAGGATAGGTCTACCTGCACCGCACTGTTATCGGTTTGGCTCAGCTGTATGTCTACGGGCAGAAACTGCTTGATAACCTTGATGTTTGTTTGCAAATGCGACGATGCCACCGTGGCGGTAAATGAT
>NZ_PDZH01000108.1 GCF_002735695.1 Chitinimonas sp. BJB300 | reverse complement strand
TTGAATGCCTGAGCATCAAGACGCAGAAGAACCCATTCGCACTTTGCCGCAAGTTACTGATCAACGCCTCCCGCGCGGCTTATGATCAGTTACAGCTGCTTCTCGCAGCTACTGCGTAACATCAGATAGTAATAGGGTCCATTGTAGACAGTACGAGGAAATGTAAAATCGCGTACTTAGGAAGTACTGCTTTTTTGAATCAGTATGTCTTCGGTAGGCCACGTAAATGACCTGTTACCCAGATTTTTCTAGATTGGTTCAATACCATTCCCATTGTTGCCAAGGCACTGGCCGATTTTCTATGGGGAACAGCGCAGGTACCTCGCCAGCCGTGTAAGTCAGAGCAGACCGAGGATGGGCAACACTGATCAGCTTCCCGTCTTCAAAACGCCATTGAGCCATAACTGGAGTATTTGATGCCCTACATGGTTCCAAATCTGTTTCTTTGGGACGGACATGGATACCGCTAATTGGGCTATTGGGAGGCGTATCCAAAGCGATACAGTAGGTGCCGGTAGTACTGACTACCCGCCCGTTCCCACCGTCCTGTTGCCACAACTGAGCTGGTTTATTGCCATCGCATGGAGCCAGAACCAGGGTTTCTGGTGATGACGGATTCACATCCATATCTCCACGTAGTTCCAAGCATTGTCTTTGCTGACTACCGGCAGGTTTCCAAAGTAAAACCAATTGACGATATGACTTGGGTAAGCAAGCGGGTGTAACAATACTGACGGCGAATATCGCCGTGGCGGTTTTGCCGTCGGCAGTACGGAAATGGGTAAATATCCGGTTAAGGCTCCGCCCAGTACTGGGATTTAGCTGGTCCATCGCCCCCTGTTGCGGCTGAATATGTAGTGTAAATTTATTGTTTGCGTGGCGCTCCGCAGTCACGGTAACAAGGGAATTTTCGCTCACAATCTCAGGGGCACTGGCAAGTGGGATATTCGGGGGAAACTGCAGCTCAACTTTTCCCATCGAGTTTTCTGTTAATACCAACTCACGTTTACTTAACTCTACGCTCAAACCATTGTCTGTAGGTACTGGTCCTGAATTTTTTGGTGCACCGCCGTAAAGATATATCCAATGCGGCAATATCGCCTGTTGACAGCGTATTACGTGGCCATGGCCTTGTTTTTGTTGCGGGGACACGCAGACTCTTTGTCGAAAATTCATAATGCATAACAGAGTCCAGATCATATGGACCTAAATGCAAAAGTGCCCCCCCCGGGTTGTTTGAACTTGCGTTTGAAACTGGCCGTGCCTACGTTAGGTACGGTGGGTGTCGTCTAAGGCGGCATTGTTACCAGCCCACTGTATGCCCGAGCCGAATGCTTTTCCTGCCACGTGGCCAGATGCCGTTCATGAACTGTAGGCAACTGTGTATGCCATCATTTCTTAGAGCAAATCATGCTGATCAACTGTTCTGCCTACCAAGACGGCGAGAAAATCGGTGATCTTCCGGTCGAGGATATCAGTGAGTACGCATGCCGCGCCGATACCTTCGTTTGGGTTGCCCTAAAAGACCCGCTGCCGGAAGAGATAGATGAAATGCAGGTCGAGTTCGACCTCCACCCACTGGCGGTCGAGGACGCGCGACATGGGCATCAACTACCGAAGATAGAGGAATATGGCAAAACCCTCTTTTGCGTATTGCATATGCTGGAGATGGACGATGCTGGCGAACTCAAGGTGGGCGAAGTCGATATTTTCGTCGGCTCGAACTTCATTCTATCGATTCGAAACCAGGCAGGAACGGGTTTTCAGAATGTACGGCAGCGCTGCGAGGATGAGCCTGATCTCCTGCGCCATGGTTCCGGATTTGTCTTGTATGCTTTGATGGACACAGTCGTTGACCGCTATTTCGCAATTGCCCGCCGTCTGGAAGACGAGCTGGAAGTGATCGAGGAGCGAATGTTCACCGACTCTGGTAGTGGCACGCAATCTCGCGAGGGCATTGAAGCGCTCTATGCGCTCAAGCGCAAGCTGGTCACGGTGTACCATGCGGCAGTGCCATTGCTTGAAGCGATTTCCCATTTGCATAGCGGCCGCGTGCCAGCAGTATGTGCCAACATGCGCGAGTATTTTCGCGATGTGTACGACCACCTGGAGCGCATCGTCAAAGGAACCGACACGGTACGGGACATGGTTGCAACGGCCATTCAGGTCAACATAGCGCTGATCCAACTGAACGAAGCCGCGGTGAGCAAACGGCTAGCTGCCTGGGCTGCCCTGTTCGCCGTGCCCACTATGATTGCTGGAGTGTATGGCATGAATTTTGAGCACATGCCCGAACTCAAGATACCGGAAGCTTACCCGGTTACGCTGGCCATCATGGCCGTGATCGATTTGCTATTATTCTGGCGATTCCGAAAAACTGGCTGGCTGTAACGTCACTCTCCAGTCTATTGGTGTCACTTACCTGATGCGTATCCAGCCAATGTAATCGATAGCCCAACACCAAGGTATCAAGCACGCCCGGCAGTGTTTGTGGTGGATCTGCGTTAAGTGGGGTTATCGGGTGGCGCAGGGAAACCGCCCCCCCTACGCTCCCACGGAACCGTACGTGACACTCTCGCGTCATACGGCTCTTGTCGCTGAACCGTTCAGCTTTCATAGGCCAAGCACCAATGCACGAACAATGACGGATAGTCACGACGAATCCGCCGTAACCACTCAAACGCCCGTACCAGGCTTCGCCTCGCTCGCTTGTGCTTCCGAACGATCCACTTGGCCAAGTGCAGGTCAACCTGCGCTATCACTGGATACAGGGCTGACTGATAGAAGCGTCCGTAATACGTTATCCAACCACGCAGCACTGGATTGATCCGACGCGCAATCTCCCCAAGAGGAATTGGTGCGCGCCGTTACAGTTTCCAGCCCCTCACTGTTTGTCGGATAGGCTTGGCCGCTTTACCACTCATGGCCGGCAGGAAACTGCGGCTTACCCCAGTCCTTTGGAACCGGAATGGCAGACTTCTATCAACGTATAACACCAACCTAATTGGTGCACTTCCTACCTTTTCCTAGTCTCTGTAAGGGACGTATTGGGGTAAAAATGTTTACACATCAATTAATACACTTAACACCACCCGCTACGCTTTCTAAAAGTAATCTGCTCATCGCGAGTATTTTTTCCCTGTTGGCGGGAAATGCCTTGGCAAGTACAGCAGCGGGTCACGACCCACTCTATCCGTATCAATGGCACCTTAAAAACACCGGGCAAGCGGTATTTGCCGATGCTCGCCCCGTGCCTGGTATTGATTTGAATATGGGCACCCTATATGAGCAAGGCATCACCGGTAAGGGAGTAGTGATTGGGTTGATGGATAGTTATCAAGCCTATTCAGATCATCCTGACTTAATGCCCAATATGTTGCGTCGAGACTCAATCGACCGCTCAAAAGACAATATGTCAGCGATGCATGCGACGGCAATAGCCGCCATCATGGTTGCTGCGGCAGGCAACGGGCAAGGTGGGCGTGGCGTGGCTCCGGAAGCTAAAGTGCTTGATCTCAATGCGCCCAGTACCGGCAGCGCACCCATGCCTAGAGTCATCAACAACAGCATGGGTGGCCAGCCACCGCTATTTCTGCCAAATGATGACATTGATAATAAGGACCTAAACGATCCCCATGCTGCTCTGATTGTGCATGCGGCTGGAAATTCTTTTCTAGATATTGAAAAGAACGGCATTTCAGCGAGTAGCTGTGAGCAGGCGACGCAGCGTAGTGGCGTGGGGTGCATCGTAGCCAATACAGATTTGTTGAGTAATTTGCCAGATGTCATTGCCGTTGGCGCTGTCAATGCATCGGGGCAAAAATCATCTTACTCCTCCACGGGTTCGGTCTTGTGGGTGTCTGGTTTGGGAGGTGAAGAAGGATGGCAGCGTAATGAGGTCATGAAGCAAGGTGCAGTGCCAGAAAAGGCAGAGAGAAATCCAGCGCGTAATTTCGCACCAGCAATCGTCACTGCGGATGCGCCTGGCTGTGACAAAGGGCTGAATAAAAGCGGCAAGTCATTCAACGCACTTGACTCAGGTACCAGTACCCAGCTTGATCCCACCTGCAGCTATACCGCAATGGCAAACGGCACCTCATCTGCCGCTCCCATGGTGAGCGGGGTGATCGCATTGATGTTGCAAGTTAACCCATCGCTGAGTTGGCGCGACATCAAGTACATTCTGGCGACAACAGCCAGGCAGGTCGATGCTGAGCAGCCCGGTATTCTGTGGAATGGCATGCTTTTAGACCGCGGATGGGTTACGAATGCGGCAGGCCATACGTACAGTAACTGGTATGGGTTCGGCCTGGTCGATGCAACCAAGGCGGTTAATCGGGCGCGAAACTTCGTGTCACTCCCCGCGTTTTATCAGGGTGCCTGGCAGTCCTCGACTGGAGTCCCTGTGCCGATTACTTATCGACAAGAGAATGCCGCGACATCGGACATAACAATCGATGACGAAGCCAAGATAGAAACCGTTCAATTGCAGCTTAAGACTACAAGTAAGCATCCCGGCAACCTGCGCATCATGCTTATTTCGCCGGGTGGTACCCGTAGCATCATCCTACCTGCGCTTACTTTGCTGCTCCCTACGCCTGATGGCTTCTCAATCGATTTGACCGCTAGCAATGCTTATCTGGATGAGCGCTCAAAGGGGGTGTGGAAGCTGCAGGTCGTCGATATGGTTGACCCCGCATCGGAATCGACACAGACGATTACATCCTGGAAGCTCCGCATTCTCGGACATAAATGAAATAGAAGAGTAAATTGTTCCGTTTTTTCTTCTAATGTTTTCTTTCGACGAAATAACGGAACATACTCCTTTCAAATGCCCTCCAGTACACACATTCAGCGTGTCCTTGATCTAGCCAGCCAGAAGGGACTGCTGCGCGCCAGCGATCTGGACGCTATCAGAGCGCCCCGGATCGTCCTGACGCGCCTGTCCGCTGCAGGTCTGCTCAAGAAGGTGGGGCGTGGCCTCTATCGCCTGCCGGACGCCCAGGTATCAGAATTCGAAAGTCTCAGCACGGTTGCCACCAAGGTGCCACAGGCGGTGTTCTGCCTGCTCACAGCACTGCAGTTTCATGAGTTGACCACGCAGCTGCCGCGCCAGGTCTGGATCGCTATGCCTCGGGGCAGCCACCCGCCCCGTATCGACTACCCGCCCGTCAAGATGGTGCAGTTCACGGGCGATGCCTACTCAACAGGCATTGAGGAGGTCGAGCGTGGCGGCGTCAAACTCCGGGTGTACAGCGTGGCCAAGACCGAGGCGGACTGCTTCAAGCACCGCAACAAGATCGGTCTGGATGTGGCACTGGAGGCACTGAAGGACGCCCGGACGCGCAGCAAGGCAACTGTCGACGACATCTGGCGTTTCGCCAAAATCTGCCGCGTGGCCAACGTGATGCGCCCCTACATGGAGAGCGTCGGATGAGTGATGTTACCCCAAACGTCGCAGCATCCATTCTTGCGCGTCTGCTCAACGTCGCCAAGATGCAAGGCATCGATTTCAATCAGGTACTGGTGCGTTTCGCCTTGGAGCGCATTCTCTATCGCCTGACCCAGTCCCCCCACGCGGATCGCTTCCTGCTCAAAGGCGCGCTGCTGTTCACGCTCTGGTACGACATGCCACACCGGGCCACGCGCGATGCCGATCTGTTGGGTTTCGGTGCCAGCGATTTGGAGTCGGTCGCCCAAGTATTCCGTGACATTGCAGCCGTAACGGTCGACGACGGTATCGTGTTCGATCCTGCCTCAGTCGCTGTCGAAGAGATTCGCAAAGATACAGGCTACGGCGGCGTTCGCGTGATCATTGCAGGCGATCTGGCCAGAGCATGCTGCAAGACGCAAATCGACGTCGGCTTCGGAGACGCAGTCACACCGGTACCTGTAGATTCGGTCTATCCGGTATTGCTCGAAGAAATGCCTGCGCCACGACTGCGTGCCTACCCAACGTACACCGTCATCGCGGAGAAACTCCACGCCATCGCCTTGCTGGGCATGACCAACAGCCGCTTGAAAGACTACTTTGATCTGTCGGTGCTATTGGAACGAGAAATTCTGGACACCGATCTGCTTGCCAGGGCGATCAAGGCCACGTTCGAAAGAAGGGGCATGGCGGTTCCTGAAGCGCTGCCGGTCGGCCTGACGGACGAGTTGCGCATGATGCCTCGCGGCAGGCACTGTGGCTGGCATTTCTCAAGAAGAACGAACTCCCGCCTGAGCCTTTGCCTGCTATCGTTGGTCGCTTGAGCGTGGCTTTGGCCCCCGCGTTGATTACCGTCGCTAGTTAATCACCGCTTCATTGTGTAGCTACTTCGCGCTTTACTCTACTTTCAGTGGCGGGACTTTGAAGGGCTACCCATCAATACCCCAAGATTGCTACAGATAACCTGTACCTACAATCGCTCAAGGTCGCCTGCAAGCTTGTGATTAGTAAAAGCGATCATCTTGGCATTGCCCTCTTCAATGGCTTGCTGATTGCCAGAAATCACAATGCTGATTTCATCGCCGGGTGTGGTGAGCGCCAGGGCCTCGATATAGGCGTTTGCAAGGTTTGCCTGTCAAACAGCGCCCAATAGTTACCAGGTGGAAAGTTTTGCACGCTGTTTTACAGCCCGACTGTCTTGGCGGACTGCCCGGCCCCCCAGCTTGGCGCCAGACTGCCGTGAAACAAACCCGTATCCTGCCCTGCAACGATGGCCACCATCTCTACCCATTCACCGAAAAAAGCGAGCCGCTATAGCGTTAGCGGCGTTAATCGAGCAATGTGTCCGTATGGGAATCGCCGGTGTTTAGGGTGAGCGATAAAAAAGTTTACAAATAATGGGCGGAATCTTAGTTGGCTTGCCAAACTCAAGGGTGCGTCAACGCCTTCCCCGGCGTAGCAGTGGGTACAAGCAGCTGATTTGTCATTTTGCCCAAGGCAATCTTTATGAAAATCAAAGCAGCCTCCACGAAACCCGGGTAGTTCACAAAGATAAGGACAAGGTCGCGACTGTCGTGTCCGCCCGAATCGGGACTACTCATAAAACTCAAAGTCAGATGACTGCCTTGGCCTGCATGGTGCCGACGATCTTCGCGGTATTGTCACCAAATATGCTTCCGCATCCGTTGGTCCTTATGCCATCGCTGTCCTCCCGCATCAGGAACAACGCGCTCAGTCCCTGTCGCGCAGCGAGCGCAGTTCCGATTTCGGGGCCGGCCACCATGAGAGCAGTAGCCCAGGCATCCGCTTCTGCGCAGGTCGGAGCAACGACGGTGACTGACGCAGGCGAGGACATCAGCGGGGCCCCACGCTTCGGATCCATTGTGTGTGACAAGTGGCGTCCCTGCACGATTACCCAATGCCGGTAGTCGCCGGAAGTGGCGACAGCCGCATCCTGAAGGGATAGAAGCGAATGTGGCGCGCGACAGTTTGGGTCTGGTGCTTCGACCGCAATTGTCCAGGCCTCGCCATCTGGCCGCAGGCCCAGCGCGCGCATCTCGCCGTCGACGCCGACAAGTCCTGCCTCTATGCCGCAGATACGCAGCGTTTCCGCCAGCCGGTCCACCCCATACCCCTTGGCGATTCCGTTCAGGTCAAGCGTAATGGCGTCCCGTTTGCGCACCAGCTTGCCATTAATTTCCAGCACCTCGTGTGTAGGACGTCGTGGCACGGCCATGGCGGTGCGGATACCCTCCACGTCTACCGCCTCGGGGCCGAAGCCCCAGGCACGCACGGCATCCCCCATGCTGATGTCAAAGGCTCCGCCTGAGGTGCGGCCGATGGCCAAGCTCAGGGCCAGCACTTTGGCCAGATCGTCCGGTACCACGACAGTTGTTCCCACAGGGGCTCGGTTCAGACACATGAGGGCGCTGTCTGGCTTCCAGGTGGACATGTGCGCATCGACGTCGTCGACCGCCTTCTGCAGTGCTGCCTGCACAGGACCGGGATCAAAACCTGGCGCGGTGAAAAACAAAGCGGACCAGCATGTGCCCATGGTGGGTCCGTTCAGTGCATGGCGGATCAGATCAGTAGACGTCTTCGACATAGCGCTCCCTTTCTTTCAGCATCGTTGGTGTCAGCCCTAGGGGCTTCAGGATGTCAGTCAACGTGTCGGCAACGCCTTGGGCCATTTCACGGCTGCCGCAAACCATAACTCTCGCCCCTTGGAGAATGGCATCCGTGACCTGTGAAGCCTCTTGACGCAGAACGTCCTGCACAAATTGCGGTCGATTTCCGCGAGACACCGCGATGCGAAGATGGTGCAGCCGTCCCTTGGTCTGCCAGTCCGACAGTTCTTCGCGATACAAATAGTCGCTATCGGTGTTGCGCAGCCCAAAGAACAGATGCATCGGGCGATGATTCTCATTGGCGCGAATGAAGCCAGCGAGAGGAGCCACACCAGTGCCTGCACCAATCAGGATCTGGGGCGTGCGGTCACGTCCAGCATGAAAGCCAGGATTGCGGCGCAAGAAGGCGCGCACCTTCTGGCCGGGTTCCAGCATCGTCAGTTGACCAGAAGACAAGCCTCCAGGGTGTTTGCGTACGACGATTTCGATAAAACTGTCTCTCGATCCCGAGGCCAATGAGTAGAGACGTGGGACTGCTGATCCCTCAGGCAGGATGCCCAGCAGGTCCCCCGCCTCGAACCGTACAAAACCTTGTTTTGTCAGGCGCTGCCAATGCGAAGCATTCGGAAGTGCAAACCGCAGGATCGCCATAGGCACCTGCACCGCTGCACCGTAATCTCGGCGCTCAACCAGGGTAAGCATCTCGGTGACAGGGGGTGCCGGTTGGTGTTCAATTTCAAGCTTGATACCTAGAGCAAGACCCAACGTTCTGCCCCAGCGGGTAAAGTCCTGCGACGACTGACGGTCGATGGTGTGGAATGGCACCAATGCAGGCCAATTCTTGGCGCGTGCACCACTCTCCACCGCTTTGGCAAACGCACAGAAGGCCGGAAAGCTGCGGTCGCCAAAACCCAGCACAGCCAGCGGGGCCTTGGGTGCTTCACTCAACCCCTGAAGTTTCTCAAGGAACCCGCTGGCCGACGCGGGAGCATCTCCTTCGCCATAGGTGGCGGCGAGAATGAGGAAGCGCTGCACATTGTGATAGCGCGACGGCGCAAAATCTGTCATTGGGGCAACATGCACCAATTGTCCAGCATTGCGCAACGCGCTAGCCAGTGCCGCAGCAAATCCCCAGGTGCTACCGCCTTCGGAACCTAACAGCACCACAGTTTCGGCCTGCCCTGCGGTCGAGTTGCCTTTTAACCGCGGCCGCCCGCGCCGACCGGCTAACCAGATCAGGACGCCTGTCACGGTCATAGCTGGAACACCCAGGGCCATCAGGCCAAGCATGAGTCCTAGCACGGCAGCGCCCTGGCCAGTGTGGAGCATGTAGATCGTTTCTGACAGATGTTGCCAGCGGCTAAAGTCTTGCCAAGACAGCCAAGTGCCTGTCCCTGGGTCGACATAACCCGTACCACGGTTGGTCTTGAGAGTGAACACGTCCTGCGAGTCGCTGGGCGAGGGAAAGCTCAGTTCCCGCAGCTCCGTCACCGGCGTCGTGCGCAAGGCATCCATCTCCGCGAGGGCTAGGCCAGTCAGGCCACTAACCTGGGACGGTGTCTGAAAGCGTACAGGTTCTATTGAGACAATCTCGAATGTCTCTGCCGACATCCATATCGCGGTGGTGGACGACAGAATAAGCCCGAGAACCACCACGCGTGCAATCTCTGTGTGCAGCCGTCCCGGCAAGGGTCCGCGCAATCGCGCGAACCAGCGCCGTCCCCCACCTGTGCGTCGAGTCACCAGTATCGCGCCTGATATCGCAAGTATCAGCATCGCAATCGCACCGACAGCGGTTGTCAGCCGTCCGCCATCGCCCAGGAAGAGTGAGCGGTGCAAGGAGGTCAGCCAGCGGCGCACCGGATCAGGGTCGGCGCTTGCCACGTCCCGGCCTGTGGCCGGATCGACAACTGCAGAACCGGGCTGTTCACCGTCGAACCACCATGCGCTCAGCTGCCCTGAAGGCGCGCGCTTGATTTGTTCGAGACCAGGATGGGTCGCCTGCACTCGCATGGCCAGTTCGGCCACCGTCAAACCTGCTTCAGTCTGTGGAGCGTGAGTCGAGTCAAGCGCGGGAAAGATTGACAGCGCCACTCCACTCAGACTCATTACGAGCAGCAGGACGGCCAGCACAAGACCTGGCCAGCGGTGCAGGATGCGTGTCATGATTTGCCCCCAGTTCAGGATCAAAGCCCATAGGTGAAGCCTGCGACATAGTGCCGTCCGGCAACAGACCGGCCGGTACCCGTCTTCATCAGGGGCACTGAGATCTCCCGTGGACTATCACGCATGTCCTCCACGGCAGCATCAACGTTGAGCTTGTACCCAGCATCAAACAAAGCATCTTCAAGATCGACGGTCACCTTCAGCGTCCGACCGGCACCCACGCTGGCGCCCGTGATGCCGTTGATCTGTGATGGATTGCCGCCAGTTGCTCGATGCCAATCTGTCAAATGCTTGTAGTACTTCGACTTCTCACCTGCCACCCACAGGGTGCGAACGTAGGCACCCGAAGCGTTGGTGAGATAAAGAGCAAGATAGGCACCATCACCTCCATAGTTCTTAAGTGTGGTGTTCAGGGTAACCGGGCGTGCCATGGCGAGCCCAGGCAGTGCCAGAGCGGTGGACAATGCAAGGCAAGAAAGGTATCGGTTCATGATGGATTTCCTCTTTGATGTTTCCAGATAGAGCGTGGTTGTGTCGGGGCGTTGATCTACGTACGGAGCTTCAGTCATCGTCGTGTTCTTTTTGCTTTTCAGTGAAATTGTTCTCTTCCCCTCCTGCAGATGAGACCGCGTTGCCGTCACTCGGACGGGCCGCCATTGGTTTTGGCAGGCCTTTGATAGCGTCAATCGCCAGATGGCCTAAAGCCGCTGCAAGTGCAATCGTGGCTAGAAGAACGACCGGGGCGGTTGACCTGGCGCGACAAGGGAACCTGTAGCGCAGTTCAAATACCTCTCAATGAACGCGGCGGTGGCTTTGCCACAAGGCCTTGAGTCCAGACACAATCGCATCGCGCAAGCTGGTCGAGCCGCAATAAAACAACTCAGACTCACGCACTAGTAAAGGAGTGAGACGCGTCAGCCTTTGCGCCGTCAGTTGCCCTTCTTCTGTGCTGGCGACGATGTGAACCGTCAGCCCTGTATGACGAGCGGCGATAACTGCAAGTCGATCGGCTGTGAATGTCTCAGTCCACGTCGTCACAGCCCATATCAGAACAATCTCCTGCTGGTTCGTATGGTTCAATAACTCGGCCCTGGCCAGAAAAGGTGTGATCCCGATACCATCTGCGAGCCAGGCCAGGCGCTAAGCGCTTATACGGAAAACAAACCGTCCATAGGTGCCCTATGATTTGCATCGCTGGACCCTCAGTTGATCTCGGCTTTTGTGGCTGCAGAAGGCGTGCTTAGCGACCTGGTCACGTTAGGTTTTGCCGGTTTGCCGGTCTGGACTCGCCCAGTCGGCAAGTAGCGTGACGGGTTGGTGCCTGAGCGAAAGAGAACTTCCAGTTTCAAAAGCACCAGCGTGGCCGGGTCTATTTTTAGCTCGACCCGATTGCCATCTCCGTCACGGCCACGGACTTCATAGCATCCATCATCTACGCGCAGACGCTCTGGGGTAATACCGAGCTCTGTTACATGAGCGGCCACGGTGTCGCGAGACTTCCATTCGGCCATAGGACTGTGGCAATCGTCGCTGGCAAGAGCCGCACTAGAAACAGTCAGCGCGATCACAGTGACGATGGGAACAAGTGATTTCATTGCAGGACTCCGATAACATTGACGACTCTAGGATGTCCTGCGAAGGTGACCGCACCCTGAACCCCAAGCGAAAATTGCTTCAGCTTCCCGTCAGGTACTCCATGGCGTAGGCCCAATGTCGAGAAAGAGTCCCATGCGAATTTTGTTGATTGAAGACGACTCGATCCTTGGCACTGCCGTGCGTGACCAGATTGCGGGTGATGGACATTCGGTGGACTGGGTGCAGCGCCTTGACGCAGCAGACAGTGCCGTCGCTGCCGCTGCATATGATCTCCTTCTTTTTGACCTCATGCTCCCTGATGGAAGGGGGATTCCTTTCCTGCGGCGCTTACGGAACCGTGGTGTTGCCACCCCCGTCATTATTTTGACTGCACTTGATCAGGTTTCAGACCGAATAGAGGGTCTCAATGCTGGTGCCGATGACTATCTGGTGAAGCCCTTTGATCTTGCTGAACTGTCAGCTCGTATCGGATCGGTCGCGCGCCGCTACAGCGGCAACCCAAACCCCATCGTTACCCATGGGCAGTTGAAAATCGACCTTGCGGCCCGCCGCATCAATCGCGAAGGTCACGCGGTATCGTTGACTGCGCGCGAATGGGTATTGTTCGAAGCTTTCCTGACCAGGCCAGGCCAATTGCTTTCCAAGGCCCAGCTAGAAGATATGCTATATGCCTTTGATGCCGAGATAGAGAGCAACGCGATTGAGGTCCATATCAGCCGCCTACGCAAGAAACTCGGCGCTGAGATCATTGAGACCGAACGAGGTCTCGGATATCGACTAGGACGGGCATGAAACTGCCCCTCAGTCTTCAAAATAGGTTGGGGCTCTCTTTGGGAGCCCTGCTGACCGCGATCTGGATCGGTGCGGCTGCTGTGACCGCAGTACTGGCTCATGATGCGATCGAAAAGGTCTTCGATTCAGCCCTACAGGAAACGGCGCAGCGCATTTTGCCTCTCGCCGTCGCTGACATTCTCGGGCGCGAGGAAGAAGGCATGACACAGCGCCTGGCCGAAATCCGTGAGCATGACGAGTTTCTTACTTATGTCGTGCGCGATGCTCAAGGACGCATCCTGCTCCAATCGCATGATGCCGACTCTTCGGTATTTCCTGCCTGGGACGGTATCGGGTTCCGGCAATCCACTACCCATCGGTATTACAACGAACAGGCGGTTCAAGGCTCTGTCCGGATCACGATCGCCGAGCCTTTGGCCCATCGCACAACGGTAGCGCGTGAAATCCAGATGGGGTTGGGACTTCCATTACTGATATTCCTGCCCGTCGCGCTCCTGACCATCGTATTTGCGGTTCGAGTGAGTCTCGCTCCCTTGCGCCGATTCAGGAATACGTTGGCTACGCGTGGTGAGCGCGATCTGTCACTGGTACCAGGGGACGGGCTCCCGGTCGAAGTTTCCCCGGTGGCGGACACCCTGAACGAGTTGCTTGGGCGGCTTGCTGCAGCGTTCGAGGCCGAGCGTAGCTTTGCAGCCAACGCTGCCCACGAACTGCGCACTCCACTCGCAGGCGCGATCGCGCAGATTCAACGCCTGCAGACAGAAACACGAGAGCCAGAGACTAGATTGCGGGCTACAGACATTGAGACAACTCTCAAACGCTTGACGCGATTGTCTGAACGCCTCATGCAACTGGCAAGGGCAGAGGGCGGTCGACTACGCCTAGATCGCATCTCGGATTTGCGACCGGTTGCGCACATACTCACTGAGGATTTATCTAGGATAGTGGGATCAGAAAGAATAACCTTGGAGCTGCCGGCATCGCCGCTGATGTCAGACCTCGACCCAGACGTGTTCGCGATCGTGTATCGAAACTTAATTGAAAATGCGATGCGGCACGGAGCGGTAGAAACGCCTGTTCGAGTCACACTCGCCAAGGACGGTTTGCTGACAGTCGCCAATGATGGGCCCGTTGTACCAGAAGAATTACTCCACCGTTTGACAGACCGGTTCGTACATGGAGGGATAGGCACTGATGGCAGTGGCCTTGGCTTGGCAATAGTCAATTCAGTGGCTCAGCGCATCGGCACTGTGCTCCACCTAAAGTCACCCAGAACCGGACAAAGTACTGGCTTTGAAGTCTCTCTGACACTTCCGCTGGCTCAATGCCCGTGCGATTCGGATTCGGCATAGCAGAACCTCTAACATTCGCGTTCAATTTCTGCTTGGGTTTAGGTTTGTTCGACGTCTGCCCATACGCGATGAGCGTGCCCGCGAGATGGCGCCAGCGGGCAGACGTTGAATAAACCTCCAGGGAGGAAACCGCGGGATGCTGCGGGATATTTGAGTAGGCGA
>NZ_PDZH01000107.1 GCF_002735695.1 Chitinimonas sp. BJB300 | reverse complement strand
GATCCACGCTTCCTTCCCACGCTCGGTCGCCCTCACGCAGTTGCGCTTCACTTCGTTCGCTGTGATCAACTTACGGCGGGACTTCCACCCGCAGGAGTGCGCCCATGCTGGGCGCACATGAAAAAGCGCCGTTGCAACGGCGCTTTGGATTGCCTCTGCTGTCAGGCTGCCTGTATCGCTGAACTAAGCGCTGGCCTTGCCTGCGTACCTGCCGATTGGGTTAGCACCTCATAACCGGTGTCAGTAACCAGTATCGTATGTTCCCACTGGGCGGACAGGGATCTATCCTTGGTCACAATTGTCCAGCCATCGGGTAAGCCGCGAATGTCCTTTTTACCGGCGTTAATCATCGGCTCGATCGTGAAAATCATGCCGGCCTTCAGCTCGACTCCGGTACCTGCCTTGCCGTAGTGCAGCACTTGCGGTTCTTCGTGGAATTTCTTGCCGATACCATGGCCGCAAAATTCGCGCACTACCGAGTAGCCATTCATTTCTGCATGGCGTTGAATCACTGCGCCGATATCGCCAAGACGCGCGCCGGGCTTGACTCGGTCGATGCCCAGCCACATACATTCGAACGTAACCTGCGATAGTCGCGCGGCATGTGATGGCACTGTGCCGATTTCGTACATGCGGCTGTTATCGCCGTGGTAACCGTCTTTGATGACGGTAATGTCGAGGTTGACCACGTCGCCATTCTTAAGGGGTTTGTCATTGGGAATGCCATGACAGATAACGTTGTTGACCGATGTGCAGATGGCCTTTGGGTAGGGCGTATACCCAGGCGGGCAGTAATTCAATGGGGCCGGAATGGTGCCTTGCACATTCACCATGTACTCATGGCAAAGCCTGTCCAACTCGGCCGTGGTGACGCCCGGTTTAACAAACGGCGTGATGTAATCCAACACTTCGCTGGCCAAACGGCCAGCGATGCGCATTTTTTCGATATCTTCTTGGGTTTTGATGACAATGGTCATGGTGGATTTAGCGTGGCCTAGCAAAACAGAAGGATACTGCCATCGGGTGGGGGGCGGCAATTTGAAATTGCTTAGTCATTTGATTTTAAAAAGAATTTAAGTTTTTCGTGATGTTGTTTAAATAACTAAAACAGGGAGACATTCATGCCAAACATCTTCAACCTACCCGCGCGATGGCTAGCGGGTATCGGCCTTACCGGGTTGCTAATCCACCTTTGGGCGCAGGTGGCAGGGCAGGGCAGTATCGAATTCATCAGCAAAGCGGTACCGGTGGCCTGTATGATTATCTGGCTGCAAAGCCAAAGCGGGCGCTATGCCGCGTTGATTCGCGTGGGCCTCGTCTTCTCTCTGTGTGGTGACATGCTGCTGGAAGTATCGCCTGATTTTTTCATCTGGGGTTTGTTGGCTTTTCTGTGCGCCCATATCGCCTATGTGGTTGCATTTGTCAGCGAGTCACGCCGCCTAGTCTTGGCTGGCTTGATACCCATATTGTTGTGGGTGGGAACCGCCTACGTTCTGCTCTATCCGCATCTGGGACAACTGGCGATTCCGGTTGCGGTTTATGTGAGTGTGATTGGCGCTATGCTTTGGCGTGCGTTGGCGCTTTGCGTCAAGGCGGATAGTACTTGGCAATGGGCGGCATGCCTGGGCGCGCTTTTCTTTGGCATCTCCGACACCATCCTGGCATTTGATCGCTTTCACACGCCATGGCCGGGCGCCAACCTGGCAGTCATTCTGGCTTATTGGGCGGGCCAATATGGTATTGCCCGGTCTGTATTTCGCTCCGCAGCAAGAAAAGCGTAAATATCTGATCCAGCGCAAACCGCTGCCGCTACATTTATCGTAATCTGAAAACCCAGCCGCACCAGCCGGTGTGGCAAGCACATGGAGAACTGCATTTATGCAAGGCAAGACACTCGTCGCCCTTATGGGCCTACTTTTCGCTAGTCACGCATTTGCTGCAGGGGGCGACATACTGGTTCGCGGCCGAGTCATTCAAGTGGCCCCTAGCGTATCGAGCACTGGTACGCTGGCAACCCTGAATGTGGATGTGGACAAACGCGTAGTGCCGGAGCTCGACTTCACCTACATGTTGACGGATAACCTGGGGGCCGAGTTGATTTTGGCCACCGCTCGTCATGACGTCACTGCTAACGGCACCAGCCTTGGCAAAGTGAGCCACTTACCACCTACGCTTACGCTGCAGTATCACTTCATGCCTAATGCAACTTTCCGCCCTTATGCCGGCTTGGGTGTGAACTACACGCGCTTTTACAAGAATGGATTGAAGTCGGGTGGGGCTGATCTGGAAATCGAAAAGAGCAGCTTCGGTGGGAGCTTACAGATCGGTGCGGACTACGCCATTAATAAAGACTGGTACGTCAACGTTGATTTGAAGAAGATCTATATTAAAACCGATGTCAGCGTGGCGGGTGGCGCCAAGCTAGGTACCTTGAAAATCAATCCTTTGGTGATTGGTGCGGGTATCGGTACCCGATTCTGACCAATTAGATAGTCAACAGCAAAGCGGCGATGTGTGAACATCGCCGCTTTGCTTTTAGGGATAAGATCAGGGCTGCAACCAGAGTCAAACTGCTGGGTAAGCAGACGGAATCCTAGAACATGTGTTGTCCACCATTGATGGCAACATTGGCGCCAGTGATAAATCCGGCGTTGTCGCCGGCCAGGAAAGTAATCAAGTCGGCAATCTCGCCTGGTTGACCCAGACGATTGACTGGAATGCCAGCGATGATGCCTTGGCGAATTTCCTCTTTGACCGCCATGACCATTTCGGTAGCGATATAACCAGGGCTGACGGTGTTGACGGTGACGCCTTTGCGCGCAACCTCTTGCGCCAGTGCCTTGGTAAAGCCGTGCATGCCGGCTTTTGCCGCCGAATAGTTGGTTTGGCCGAACTGGCCTTTCTGGCCATTGATGCTCGACACATTGATCACACGACCAAAGCCACGGTCAGCCATGCTGTCCACGAAATGTTTGGTCACGTTGAAGATGGAGTCGAGGTCGGTACGCAGGACGACGTCCCAATCTACTTTGCCCATCTTGCGGAAGGTGGTGTCCTTGGTAATACCGGCGTTATTCACCAGGACATCAACCGCGCCGACTTCCGCCAGCACTTTTGCCGCCATTGCCTTGCACGATTCAAAGTCCGCCACATCGCATAGATATGCACGAAAGGTGTAGCCCTTTTCTTTCTGATCAGCTAACCATTCGACTTCCTTGCCTGGACGGCTATAGGTAGTCACCACGGTATGTCCGCAGTCGGCAAGCTTTTGGCAAATGGCTGTCCCGATGCCTCCCATGCCGCCGGTTACAAGTGCGATTCTGGCCATACTTTCAGTTCTCCTGAGTTGCGTACTTAGGTGTGACCGCCTGTTGGTTCGTTTTATAGCGATCAGCGCGCAATATATACCTCGTCGTTGCGTCAGTCTTGTTACGCACGGCATATCATTGAGCACCAGTATAATCCTGCAACACATCGCTACGATTCTTGACATGTCTCAACACGTCTTCACTTCCCATATCCAGCCCGGTACGCCACCACAAACATGGTATGACGTCGCGACCGCGCAACCCGGCTTTCATAAGGACCCGGCGCAAGCGGAGGCAATCGAGCATCTACAACGTCTTTATGACGAGCTGATTGTCTTCAAGGGCAAACGTGACCGGCTATTCGGGCGCAGCCTGTTGCCCATGCCCGATGTGCCGCTGGGCCTGTATTTCTGGGGTGGGGTAGGCCGCGGGAAGAGCTTTCTGATGGATGGCTTCTTTGCTTGCGTGCCTTACCGCCGCAAGCGTCGCCTGCATTTTCATCATTTCATGCAGGAAGTACACGAGGGCCTGCGTAGCTTGAAGAATGAAGTGGACCCGCTAGCCAAGGTGGCGGCGTCCATCGCAGACAATACCCGGTTGCTTTGTTTTGATGAATTTCATGTTTCGGATATTGCCGACGCGATGATACTGGGGCGTTTGTTCACCCATTTGTTCAAGCACGGCCTGGTTTTGGTCGCGACGAGCAACTACGCCCCAGACGACCTTTATCCCAACGGTTTGCAACGGCAGAACTTCCTCCCCACCATCGCGCTCTTAAAGCAGCATGTGGTGGTGGTTAACGTGGATGGCGGCAATGATTACCGCATGCGTACCCTTACCCAGGCGCGAACCTACATCACGCCCATTACCCCGGAAACAACAACTGAGCTCCAGACCGTGTTCGATAAATTGGCCACTGCTGGCGACCTGCCAACCGATTTGCTCATCGAAGAGCGGCCAGTCAGCGCCATTCGGCATAGCCATGGCGTGATTTGGTTCAGCTTTGAACAACTGTGCGACGGCCCAAGGTCGCAGACCGATTACCTTTGGCTGGCGCGACAATACCACACCGTTATTTTGTCCGATTTGCCCAAGCTGACCGCCAAAGAGTCGTCCGCGGCACGGCGATTGACCTGGTTGGTCGATGTGTTTTACGACTATCGGGTCAAATTGATCATCTCGGCTGCCACGCCTGCCGAAGACATCTACACCGACGGCGCGTTTGCCGGAGAATTCTTCCGTACCGCGAGTCGGTTGACCGAAATGCAATCCACCGATTATCTGGCGTTGCCGCATGAGGCCGGCAAGGTCAAAGATGCCGCTCTGTCTGTGGCGCTCACCTGAGCGATTTCATCAGTACGCAGCGTATTGCCACAGCGCATCCATGGTTTTTCAGCTCGTCCCCTAGGAAATTTGTCAATGCATTGGATTTATTTGTTGGTTGCGGGTCTTTTGGAAATGGTTTGGGTAGTGGGGATGAAGTACAGCGATGGGTTTACCAAGTTAGGTTGGAGTGCATTGACACTCGTTACGATGGTGGTCAGCTTGGTGTTTCTTTCCAAAGCCATGAAAGTGTTGCCCATGGGGACAGCCTACGCCATCTGGACCGGTATCGGCGCAGTGGGCGGCGTAGTGGCGGGTATTTTGCTCTTCAGTGAATCCAGCGACTGGCCTCGCCTGTTGTGCGTGGTGCTTATTGTTGGTGGCATCATGGGCCTTAAACTGACGTCGGCGCATTGATGATGCAGGCGATTTTGCAAACCCAACTGGGTGGTGTCGAAACGCTGTACCTTGGCGAAGCCGCTATGCCCACACCGGGGCCTGAGCAACTGTTGGTGCGCGTGTGGGCAGCCGGCGTGAATCGGGCCGATATTGTGCAGCGGCAAGGTAAGTATCCCGCGCCCCCCGGTGTTTCGCCTTTGCTGGGCCTGGAGATTTCAGGCGAAGTCGAGGCGATGGGCGAAGCGGTTGAGGGCTTCACCCTAGGCGATAGTGTATTTGGGCTTGTGGGTGGCGGTGGCTATGCCGAGTTTGCGTTACTGGACGCCAGTTGCGCCAGCATCAAGCCCGATTGGTTGAGCCATCATGAAGCCGCCAGCTTGCCAGAGGCCTGGATGACGGCTTGGTTCAATCTCATCGAACTGGCTAATCTAAAAGTCGGCGAGCGGATATTGATCCATGCAGGGGCCAGCGGCGTGGGGGCTGCGGCGATTCAACTGTCGGCCCTGCACGGCGCGGAGGTTGTTTGTACCGTGGGAAGCGAAGACAAGGCGGACTTTTGTCGCCGACTGGGTGCGCACACCGCCATCAACTACCATGAGAAGGATTTTACCGACGCAGTCAAAGCGCTGGGTGGCGCCAACGTGATTCTCGATTGTATTGGTGCAGCCTATCTCGACCGCAACCTGCAGTGCCTACAGGTGGATGGCCGTTTGGTGATGATAGGCCTGATGGGCGGCGCTAATGCTTCGCTCGACTTGGGACGATTGCTGGTCAAGCGTCTCAGCCTACGTGGGTCCACTTTGCGGGCGCAGACTGAGTCGGTAAAAGCCCGCCTGAGCGTCGCACTGCGTGAGCATGTGTTGTTGGCGATTCAGGCGGGGCAGGTGCAGGTAACGGTGGACAAGATTTTTCCACTCGCAGCGGTGCAGACAGCCCACCGTTTTCTGGAAGAAAACCATAACCGCGGCAAGATTATTCTGACGCTGGATTGATCAAGAAAGCGATTTACCATGACGATGTTCCGTATTGTTTTACCGCTGGCCAGCTTGGTGGGGCTGGGTGGTTGCACCGCGATGTCGGTGGCCGGCGCAGCGGTGGGTGCGGCTACCACCGCCGTGAGTGTCACAACGGATGTTGCCGTGGCGGCTGGCAAGGGTGCGGTAAAAGCAGGGAGCTGGGCGGTAGACGCAGCGACAGCGGACAAACCCGCCACCTCTGCCGTCAACACATCAGCCAGTTTGCCAGTAACTAACGCCGCGTTACCGGTGCGCTCATCAACAACGGATGGCCTGGAGTTACGGCCATTGGTTGATTGAAGACGGCAAAGCGGCGAGCCGTTTTTACTGCTAGTGAAAGTCGCGGCTCTCGACGACCAATGCGCCCAACATGGCCGATTTATCTGCCAGCCGCTTGGCCAGCAGATGCACCACGTCACCCTCCCGTTGTACGACGCCATATACAGCCAGCAACTGCGCGCCCAGTAATTCCTTACGCTGGCGTTCCACCAGGTCATGCCGGACGATGACACTGACGTTGCCGGTTTCATCTTCCAAGGTCAGAAACACTATGCCCGTTGCGGTGCCTGGCCGTTGTCGGCCAACGACAATGCCGCATGCACGCGCGGGTTGCCGATGGGCGCATGCCATGATTTCCACCGCACTAAGCAGTTTTTCCTGGCGTAGCGCCGGGCGTAGAAATACCAAGGGGTGGTCGCGCAAACTGAGGCCCAGATGCTGATAGTCACTCAGGACCTCCTCCGCGGGGAGGGCCAGAGGAAGCGGCGGGGGCGTATCGAGCGCTGGCATAGCGTTGCCCGCCAAGTCGTCCATCAGGCCCAAGCCGCCCGCTTGCCAACGCCCCTCGCGCCGGTTGTTGCTGAACGCCATCAGAGCGTCCGCATCGGCTAATCGCTGCAAACTGCGCCTATCCAGCCCGGTGCGACGTTGTAGATCCTGCAGGTTGGCATAACCGCCTGCGGGGCGACGGGCAACAATGGCTATGCCTTTGTCCGATGCCAAGCCTTGTATCAAACGCAGGCCCAGGCGCACAGCCGGCTGTGGTTGGCCGGTCTCTTCCAGGCTGCAGTCCCACCCGCTGCGCTGTACGTCCAGCGGATGAAACACCACCTCATGCCGTAATGCATCTTGAATCAGCTGGCTGACACTGTAGAAACCCATGGGGTGGCTCACGAAGGCGGCGGGCTGGTGGCATTTAAGCCAAGCCGATGCGTACACCAACAAGGCAAAGCTGGCAGAGTGCGATTCCGGAAAACCATAGCTGGCAAAACCTTCGATCTGCGCCCAGATTTGCTCGGCAAACGCCAGTGGGTAGCCGCGCGCCAGCATGCCTTCAATCAATTTTTGCTGGTAGCCGCCCAGTTTGCCTGTTCTTTGCCAAGCCGCCATGGACCGGCGTAACTGGTCGGCTTGGCCTGGGGTAAAACCTGCGGCAACGACGGCCAACTGCATCACCTGTTCTTGAAAAATCGGTACGCCACAGGTACGGCTGAGCACGGCTTGTAACGCGCTGTAGGTATCATCGAGCGGCTCATTACTAAACCGCCTGTGCAGATAGGGAGCCACCATGCCTCCTTGGATGGGGCCGGGCCGCACAATGGCGATTTGCACCACCAGATCGTAAAAGCATCTTGGCCGAAGACGCGGCAGCATAGCCATCTGGGCACGTGATTCAACTTGAAACACACCCACCGTATCCGCCTTGCAGATCATATCGTAGGTGGCGATGTCCTTATCCGGGATATCGGCCAGGGTCATCGGCCGGCCTTGGCGGGCCGAGACCAGATCCAATGTTCGTCGTAGTGCCGTCAGCATACCTAGCGCCAACACATCCACCTTCAGAAGACCTAGGCTTTCCAAGTCGTCCTTATCCCACTGAATCACCGTTCGGTCGGGCATGCTGGCATTTTCGATGGGTACCAGCCGGGCCAGCGGGCCGCGGGATAGCACGAAACCCCCTACATGCTGGGACAGGTGGCGAGGAAAGCGTCGAAGTTGCTGTACGAGCTTAAGTAGCCGCTGCACCTGATGGGTGTTGGGGTCAAAACCAGCCTCGGCCAGCCGTATCGGTAGATCACCGGGTTTGTCCCACCAGGCGAGGAGTTCGCTTAGACGGCTGAGCTGCTCCTCATCAAACCCCAGTGCCCGGCCGATATCGCGCATTGCGCTTTTGGTGCGATAAGTAACGACAGCAGCGGCCAGCGCAGCACGGTCGCGCCCGTATTTGCGATAGAGATACTGAATGATGACTTCACGCCGTTCGTGTTCGAAATCCACATCGATATCAGGCGGCTCGTTACGCTCGGTTGAGATGAATCGCTCAAACAGCAGATTGCTCTGCTCGGGACTGATTTCGGTAATGCCCAGCACATAACAAACCACCGAGTTGGCCGCCGACCCACGCCCCTGGCACAAAATGCCCTGGCTGCGCGCAAAACGTACCGTATCTTCCACCGTCAGGAAGAAAGCGGCGTAATCCATTTGCGCAATAAGGCGCAATTCTTTTTGTACCTGCGCTACAACCGTCACGGGTGCCCCATCAGGGTAGCGTTGCTGTAGGCCAATTTCGGTGAGTGCAGCGAGATAGCTATCGGGCGAATGGCCATCTGGCACCAGCTCAAGCGGATACTCGTAGCGCAGGCTATCCAGGGAAAACCGGCACCGCTGGGCGATATGGAGCGTTTCAGCCAGCAGGGCAGGTGGGTAGAGCGGCGCCAGCATTCCCCGTGGGCGTAGGTGGCGCTCTCCATTAGCAAACAGCGCAAACCCGCAACTGGCGACCGGTCTGCCTAGTCGTATGGCAGTCAATGCATCCTGCAACATACGTCGGGAACGCACATGCATATGCACGTTACCTGCAGCCACGCAGCGCAAACCCGCCTGCACCGCCAGCGCTTGCAGGGTTACCAGCCGTTCAGCGTCGTCGGCTTGTTGAAACAATTCCACCGCCAGCCAAGCCCTATCCGGGAAGTGGGTGGTGAACCAACGGGCGTCACTCAGCATCGCTATCGGCGGCGGTAACCACAAGGCCAATAGCCGGCCAGCCAGGGCTGCGACATCCGCCCGGCACAGCTGATAGCTCCCCTTACTTGCATTTTGCCGTGCCTGGGTGATGAGCTGCGCCAAATCACCGTAGGCCTCTCGGTCAGGTGCCAGCAGGACAACGCGTAGCCCATCATCCAAGCAAAATTCGCTGCCGATAATCAGCGGCAAGCCCTTTTCTTTTGCCGCATCGTGCGCACGTACGATGCCTGCCAGTGTGCAATCGTCAGTAATGGCAAGCGCCTTGTAGCCCAGTTGTTGGGCGCGCTCAACCAGTTCCTCCGCAGTAGATGCACCGCGCTGGAAGCTGAAGTTGGACAAGCAATGCAATTCGGCGTAGTCGGGCAGCATGGGGCGGCAGTGGTTGGAATTAGGTTAGGCGTCGTGCGGGGCCCGCTGGCTAGGCAAACAAGCCATGCAGGAACCACGCACCATCAATGCGCTGTCGGTAGATCCAATAACGGCGGCCCGATGGCCCGCCGGCTTGAAAATAATCGCGTGCCACACTTTCACCCTCCCACCAGCCGGATTCGATGCGCTCGGCCGGGCTCAATAGGGTCAGCAGTTCGCCATGCCAAGGCTGACCGTTGCGAATTGCCAATGCAATAGGTTTCGCCAGCAGCCAACCGGGGCGAGTAGCGGGTAAAGGTGCTGGTACGGTGGCGCTGTCGGAAGCCATACACCAAGCCCGTTCGGGGCGATGGTCGGCAACGCAGGCCAGCTGGCGTACGGCCGCCTCGCCTAAACGGGCACTCAGGCGAGCATGCAGCAAATCTAAATCAGCCTGCGTCTGACCATCACCAAACAAGCCGATGGCTTCGGCGTCGAGCCGGTGCAGTGTCTCGGCCTTCAATACCAGGGCATGCACTGGCGCCGTCAGACGAAAGCCGGCCAAGCGCTCCCGCGTGATGGCAAACATGTCGCCCGTCGAGCGGGTAAGTTTGCCAAAACCAATGGGTAACTCGCTTTGGCCCCCTCCTTCGTGTGCCAGACGGAACACCACGTGTTGTACGCCCAGTCCCCGGCCATGCAAGAAGGCCGCCAATTCCAGCAATAAACGGCGCATAACAAAGCCCAGCGCCTCGACCTGCTCAATATGCCAACTCAACTCCAAATACCGCTCAAAACAGGCAGCAGGAACAAAAGGTTGGCGTGGGTCGGGTTCATTACCCATCGCCTTATCGAGCAGGCCAAGTAATTCGGTACCAAACCGTAATCCCATGCCACTGCGTGGCAGGCCGGCCAACTCGCCAAACTGGCGCAAGCCCAGGTCATGCAGCTGCTGAAGCAGGCGAGGGGGCCAGGGTAGCTGGGCCAGAGGCAATTGCATTAAGGTTTGTCGCCAGTCCGTTGCCGGTATCACACCTTGTTGTGCAAACCAGCTGGCGGCGAGTGGCGTGGAGGCGAGGCCATGCTGCACCTGTATCTCCAGCACCTGCAAGCCATCCACCACTAGACCAAGCAGGCGTGGCAACCCTTTGAAGTAGCCGAGGCAGCCCTCTATCTCCAGCAGCAACCCCGTTGGCGGGTCGAGGCAGACGGTAGGGGTGAATTGCATTGCCCAATTGGCGAGATTGCCTAGTAACGCAGTTTCTTGCGCGGGCTGGCGCTTGGCGACTTGCAGGTTGGCTGCCAAAGCCAGTGCTGCCGACCGCCGCAGCCCCGACTGAATGCCCAGCGCTTGCGCCGCCCTGTTTGCCACCAGCACGTGTTCCTGGCGGTTATGCCGATCAACAACAACCCAGGCTTCAGCCGACGTGGGGTCGAGGCTCAGTGCTTCGAGCGGCAGAGCGGGTAGGTGTAAAGCTAGCCACAGCATGATGGGACTGTCCGTAAGCGGGATAGCGGGCCGGCGAAATGTGCGGTAGGAAAACAGGATGATGATGTGGTGCGCCACGCCGTTTGAGCACGTGGATTGTCACGCCACCGGCAACGGCAGCCACACTGAGTCGTAAAGCAAGCGGAGAAGGATAGATGCTGCCATGGGCTTCACGCAGCACAAAGCCGCAACCCCCGCCTTTTTCCGCCGCCAGCTGCAAGCGCCGTGCAGGCTGATCGCCCAGTGGTTGTTTCAGCCAGCTCACCACTGCGCCACAGGCGGGCTCACGCAGTGCTTGTTCGCTGGCCCAGAGCGTATCAGATGGCGTTGATGCGCTTATCCAGGTCAGATAGCGCATATCCACGCCGGCGCTTTGCCACGCAGGTGGATACGGTATGTGGGGGGGCGAGATCAGTAATACGCGCTGTCCGGATTGCGTTAGCCGGGCCAAAGCGGGCAGCAACAGGCGTAATTCCCCGCAACCGGGCCGGTGGGTCAGAAGTTCTGTCACCGCTGCTTTAGGCCACCCTCCACCAGGCAGGATTGCGGCCAACTCGGGGTGAAAGCAGTCAATCGCCTCCGTATTTGCCCGATATAGGCCATCACCGCGCCAAATGGCGGGGTGCTTTAAAACCTCAGCAAGTGCGGCATGCATAACACGACTCCGGTGAACAATCGTTCGCTAAATTATGGAGAACGATCGTTCACTTTGCAATTCCGTCTGTCATGCGGACGATTACGTCTTTAAGTTGAAATCACCACTGGCCTAGCGCTTCTTGTGGGATTTGCGAATGGCCGGTCTTGCCTTACCCTTGGCTTTCGATTTTTTTGTGACAGGCTTTGGTGGAGGCGGCAACAGGCTCGGGTCTAGCCAGGCGGCTTTGATGGCTTGCGCCAGTTCATGCGTGGCCATAGCGTATAGCGTGCTGCGGTTGTAACGGGTGATGGCGTAGAAGTTACCCAGCCCTAGCCAGTATCGCGTCATGCCGGGTTCGCTTTCCAAGGGTACCAGTACGGCAAGCGGGTCGCCCTCCAAGCGTCTGGCTGGCACAACACCGAATGCAGTCAACTCGCTTACTTTGTAGTGCAGGTTGAATTTATCTTCGACCAGGGGGCTATAGGCTTCTCCCTCTACATTGGCGGGAACAACGAGTCCTTGGCCCTTCACCCAGCCATGCGCCCTGAAATAGTTGGCGACGCTGGCCAGGATATCGCCCACATTGCCATGAATATCATGGTGCCCATCGCCATCCCAGTCCTGGGCGAATTTGTGGAAGCTGGAGGGCATGAATTGGGGCATACCCATGGCGCCAGCGTAGCTGCCACGGAATGAAAACGGGTCAACACCTTCTTCGCGGGTAAGCAGAAGGAATTCTCGTAGCTCGGTACGAAAGAAGTCGGCACGGCGTGGGTAACCAAAGGCGGTGGTTGCCAGTGCATCCATCACCCTAAAACTGCCAGTATTGCGTCCCCACAATGTTTCCACGCCCAGAATGCTGACGAGGTATTCCGGTTCGATACCATATTTCTCTGATACGGCTTGCAACAAGCCAGCATGGTCCTGCCAGAACGCAACTCCAAGACGAATACGCGTGTTGTTAACGAAGTCAGGCCGGAACTGGTAGTAGGGCCGACTGGTGGAGGGGCGGTCGAAGATAGTAAGGATATTGGGCTTGAACTGAACCTGCGTGAACAAGTCGGTCAGTGACTGCGCATTAAAACCGTATTTCTGCACCATCTCGTTGATGAATGCCTGCACGTCGGGTCGATAGGCAAAATTCGCAACATCGGTCGTTGCCTGCCCACCAAGGAGGGGCCGCACCGGGTTTTCTGCATTGGCGGCAGATAAGGGCAATGCAGGCGGGTCGGCGGCCAGACAGCTAAGGGCAACAAGGCTGAGTAAGGTAGTGCGTAAAGGCAAAGTGTTGTCCTGGTTTCAAGGGCCGTTCAATCGCCATTGTTTTAAATCGGTAACGTTGCAGAGGGATAGCGCTTCAGCCGTGGTGGGATAGCGCTGACGAAAGCAGTTTTGCTGTAATGTCCACAATCGGAATCACGCGTTCATACGCCATGCGGGTGGGGCCGATAACGCCCAACGTGCCGACAATCTGGCCGTTTACCTTGTAGGGCGCAGTTACGACCGAGCATTCATCCATCGGCGCAATACCCGCTTCACCGCCAATGAATATTTGCACACCGGCTGCATGCTGGCTGTGGTCAAGCAATTGCAGTAAGACGGTTTTCTCTTCAAATACACGGAACAGCTGCCGTAGTCGCTCTACGTTATTGGATAGATCATCCACCCGCAGCAGATTACTTTCGCCACTGAGCACATATGGGTTGGCTTCATCGGCCATGGCTTGGCTGCCGGCCTGAACTGCTGCATTCATGAGGTGGCTGATATCGCCCTGCAAATGGCGCAGCTCCTGGTAGACAGCATCGCGGACACCTTCCAGGGTGCGGCCTGCACAGTGCTGGCTGAGGAAATTACTGGCTTCGACCAACTCGCTGGCGCTGTAGTCCCGCTCTGTCAATAAGATGCGGTTTTGCACGTCACCATCGGCCGACACCAATATCAACAGCACGCGCTTGTCCGACAGGCGCAGGAACTCAATCTGGGTCAACGAGATACCGCGCCGCTTGGGGGTGAGCACGACACCGGCGAATTCGGTGAGCTGGCTGAGCAGATGAGACGCTGCAGCCACCGCACGTGTTGGGTTGTCCGGTTGCAATTGGCATTCTAGCTCGCGTATCTGCACCTGTTGTAGCGGTTGGATGGTGAGCATTGTATCGACGAACAGCCGATAGCCGAGGGAGGTAGGGATACGGCCGGCGGAAGTATGCGGGCTGGTGATCAGGCCTAGCTCTTCCAGGTCGGACATGATGTTGCGGATCGACGCGGGGGAAAGATCGAGGTTGGCGTAACGGGATAGTGTACGAGACCCAACCGGCTGCCCCTCGGCGATATAGCGTTCAACCAGTATCTTGAGGAGGATTTGTGCACGTTCGCTTAGCATAAGTCGATTGTAGCGCGTCGGCGTATCGCGGCAAGCAGGGAGTCGCTGACATGTAATGTTGGGGTGGCGCAACAGTTAGGGCTGCCAAACGACAGATGTGGGCATGAAAACATATTCGCTTTTACTTGTCTCGCGTAGTCTTGCCTGAGTTGCAGCTTGCCAATCTTATTCACCCGGCAACTAAGGGTTGATTTATTGGTGTCCGCCCCCAACTGATAGAAATGGACAAAGAAGACGGACGCAAGCTGTCGCGGCAAGAACAGCACGAAAGGCGCAAGCAAGCTGTGAGGTT
>NZ_PDZH01000106.1 GCF_002735695.1 Chitinimonas sp. BJB300 | reverse complement strand
ACGTGGAAGTGGTGGTTGCGTTGATTGCACCGATCGCCATGGAGCAGGGTCTGCGTTTTGCTATCCGTGAAGGTGGCCGTACTGTCGGTGCTGGCGTTGTTGCCAAGATCATCGAGTAATTAGTTTGCTTTCGGGCGAATGTAAAGTTTGCCCGTCCCGCTCTTTGTGTATTGGCTGCCCTGCATGGGCTGCTCTGTTCTTTGAAAGATATCATGGCAAATCAAAAGATTCGTATCCGTCTCAAGGCTTATGACTACGCGCTTATCGATCGTTCCGCCCAGGAAATTGTTGATACCGCCAAGCGTACGGGTGCGGTGGTAAAGGGTCCTGTGCCTCTGCCTACCAAGATCGAGCGTTTCGATGTACTTCGTTCCCCGCACGTGAATAAGACTTCTCGCGATCAGCTTGAGATCCGTACTCACCTGCGTTTGATGGACATTGTTGATCCAACAGATAAGACGGTGGATGCGTTGATGAAGTTAGATCTGCCTGCTGGTGTTGATGTGGAAATCAAACTGCAATAATTTCTTGCGTTAAACCAAGAGGTTGCAGTAGTATCGCGGGCTCGCCGTAATATGGCGAGCCCGCGATGTTTTTGTGCTTAGGGAATCAATAAGTACAAAAACTTAACTAAGCGGTTTATCAGGACTGCCAGCCAATCGTAGCTGGCCCTTTGAAAGGAAAGAACGATGAGCTTAGGACTTATCGGGCGCAAGGTCGGTATGACGCGCGTGTTCACTGATGACGGTGCTTCCGTTCCGGTGACCGTGTTGGATCTGTCTGCCAATCGCGTCGCTCAAGTAAAGACGCAGGAAGTCGATGGCTACGCCGCTGTACAAGTAGCATTTGGCCAGCGTCGTGCTAGTCGCGTTAACAAGGCTGAGGCTGGTCACTTTGCGAAAGCAGGTATTGAGGCCGGTCGCGGTTTGCATGAGTTTGCACTGACGGTTGAGCAGTTGGCTCAATATCAGCCGGGCAGTCAAATTACAGTTGAAGTCTTTGCCGTGGGTCAGTTGGTTGATGTGACCGGCACTTCGCAGGGTAAGGGTTTCTCCGGTGCTATCAAGCGCCATAATTTCAGTTCCCAGCGTGCTTCGCATGGTAACTCCGTGTCACACAACGCTCCTGGTTCTATCGGTATGGCGCAGGATCCGGGGCGCGTTTTTCCGGGTAAGCGCATGGCGGGTCAGTACGGTAACGTTAGGCGTACCGTGCAGAATCTGGAAGTGGTGCGTGTTGACGCTGAACGTGGTCTGTTGCTCGTCAAGGGTGCCGTTCCTGGCTCCAAGGGCAATGACGTGGTTGTGCGTCCCAGCGTGAAAGCAGGTGCATGATGGAACTGAAAGTCATTAACGCAAGCGGTCAGTCCGCCGCCAGTGTGACAGCTTCCGACGCTCTGTTCGGTCGCGATTACAACGAAGATCTGGTGCATCAAGTTGTTACTGCTTATCTGGCCAATGCCCGCAGTGGTAATCGTGCTCAGAAGGGTCGTAGCGATATTGCTAAATCGACTCGTAAGCCTTGGCGTCAAAAGGGTACGGGACGAGCTCGTGCAGGTATGGCGTCCAGCCCGTTATGGCGTGGCGGTGGTCGTATTTTCCCGAATAGCCCAGAAGAAAACTTCAGCCAAAAAGTTAACCGTAAGATGTACCGCGCTGGCGTTGCGACTATCCTGTCGCAGTTGGTGCGCGAAGAGCGTCTGGTGGTTGTGGAAGACTTTGTGGCTGAAAGCCCTAAGACCAAGGCATTTGCTGCCAAGCTGTCTGCTATGGGCCTGAATGAGCGTACCTTGATCGTCACTGACAATCTGGATGAGAACCTCTATTTGGCTTCGCGTAACCTGCCTAACGTGCTCGTGCTTGAGCCGTCGCAGGCCGATCCTGTTAGCTTGGTTCGCTTCAAGAAGGTGCTGGTCACTCGCGAGGCCCTCAAGCAAATTGAGGAGATTCTGGCATGATCAAACTGAATGAAGATCGTTTGCTCCAGGTGCTGCTGGCACCGGTGATCTCTGAGAAGAGCACCATGGTGGCTGACAAGAACGAACAAGTCGTGTTCCGGGTTGCGAGCGATGCAACTAAGCCTGAAATCAAGGCTGCGGTTGAGCTGCTGTTCAAGGTGCAGGTCGAGTCCGTTCAGGTTATTAACGTTAAGCCTAAGCAAAAGCGTTTCGGTCGTTCTGTCGGCTACCGCAAAGCTTGGAAGAAGGCTTACGTTGCCCTCAAGCCAGGTCAAGAAATTGATCTGCAAGTAGCAGCCTAAGGAGAACGACGATGCTGGTAAAAGTTAAACCGACTTCCCCTGGACGCCGTTCGGTTGTCAAGGTTGTCAGCCCCGAGCTGCACAAAGGCAAGCCTTACGCGCCGCTGGTTGAGGCTCAAAGCAAGAACGCCGGTCGTAATAATCGTGGTGTGATCACGGTTCGTCATCAAGGTGGTGGTCACAAACAGCATTACCGTTTGGTTGATTTCCGTCGCAATAAAGATGGCATCACTGCAACTGTAGAACGTCTGGAATACGATCCAAATCGTACCGCACACATTGCATTGCTTTGCTACGCTGATGGCGAGCGCCGCTACATCATCGCTCCGCGTGGCCTGAAGGTTGGTGCGCAGGTGGTCAGTGGTCCGGATGCCCCTATCAAAGCGGGGAATACTCTGCCGCTGCGTAATATTCCGGTGGGTAGTACTATTCACTGTATCGAAATGCAGCCAGGCAAGGGTGCGCAAATTGCTCGTTCAGCCGGTGCGTCGGTTCAGCTGTTGGCTCGCGAAGGGGCTTACGCTCAGTTGCGTTTGCGCTCCGGTGAAATCCGTCGCGTACATGTTGACTGCCGAGCCACTATTGGTGAAGTGGGTAACGAAGAGCACAACCTGCGTAAGATCGGTAAGGCTGGCGCAGTGCGTTGGCGCGGTATTCGTCCAACTGTTCGCGGTACTGCGATGAACCCAATCGATCACCCGCATGGTGGTGGTGAGGGTCGTACTGGCGAAGGGCGTGTGCCGGTCAGTCCGTGGGGTACTCCGGCGAAGGGTTACCGTACCCGTAGTAACAAGCGTACTGACAATATGATCGTACGTCGCCGGTATTCGAATAAGGGATAATTAAGACATGTCGCGTTCCGTTAAAAAAGGCCCGTTTGTCGACGCTCATCTGCTGAAGAAAATCGAAGCAGTGCGTGCGACCAACGACAAGCGTCCGGTCAAGACCTGGTCCCGTCGTTCCACCGTGCTGCCCGACTTCGTCGGTCTCACCATTGCGGTGCACAACGGTAAGCAACACGTTCCTATATATATCAACGAGAACATGGTTGGTCATAAGCTGGGCGAGTTTTCGCTGACCCGTACTTTCAAAGGTCACGCTGCTGACAAGAAAGCTAAGAGGTAAGACGTTATGCACACCTCCGCTATTTTGAGTGGCGCTCGCATTTCGGCTCAAAAAGCACGCCTAGTCGCAGACTTGGTGCGTGGTAAGCCGGTTGAGCAGGCGCTGAATATCCTGACTTTTAGCCCGAAGAAGGGCGCAGTCATCATCAAGAAATTGTTGCTGTCGGCAATTGCTAATGCAGAACACAACGATGGCGCTGATATTGACGCGCTCATGGTGAAGACTATTTATGTAGACAAGGGTGCTAGCTTGAAGCGCTTTACTGCTCGTGCCAAAGGCCGCGGTAATCGTATCGAGAAGCAGACTTGCCACATTACTCTGGCCGTGGGCGAGTGAGGACGATATGGGACAGAAAATTCATCCGACGGGTTTCCGTCTTGCCGTCAACAAGAATTGGGCTTCGAAGTGGTATGCGAATAGCAAAAACTTCCCAGCCATGCTTGCTGAGGATATCAAGGTACGCGAGTTCCTGAAGAAAAAGTTGTCGCATGCCTCGGTTGGTCGCATCGTTATCGAGCGTCCCGCCAAGAATGCTCGTATTACCATTCATAGTGCCCGTCCGGGTGTGGTGATTGGCAAGAAGGGTGAAGATATTGAGATCCTGAAGCGTGACTTGGTCAAGCTGATGGGTGTGCCAGTGCATATCAATATCGAAGAAATTCGCAAACCGGAGATCGATTCGCAAGTGATTGCCGATTCGATCGCTGCTCAGCTTGAGAAGCGTGTGATGTTCCGTCGTGCCATGAAGCGCGCTATGCAGAATGCTATGCGTTTGGGTGCTCAGGGTATCAAGATCATGTCATCAGGTCGTTTGAATGGCATTGAAATCGCTCGTACTGAGTGGTACCGCGAGGGTCGAGTGCCTTTGCATACCTTGCGTGCTGATATTGACTATGCAACTTCAGAAGCGAAGACAACCTACGGGATCATCGGCATCAAAGTGTGGGTGTACAAGGGCGAGGTGAAGGCTGGTGAGCAGGTGGCTCCTCAGTTGGAACAAGCCGAACGCAAGCCGAGAAAGGGGTCCCGAAATGCTGCAGCCAACTAGACTCAAGTACCGCAAACAGCAGAAGGGCCGTAATACGGGTGTCGCTACTCGCGGTAACAAAGTCAGCTTCGGTGAGTGGGGACTCAAGGCTATTGGCCGCGGCCGTTTGACCGCGCGTCAGATTGAGGCTGCTCGGCGCGCCATGACTCGTCATATCAAGCGTGGTGGTCGTGTTTGGATCCGCGTATTTCCTGATAAGCCTATTTCTTCCAAGCCTGCTGAAGTTCGGATGGGTAATGGTAAGGGTAGTCCAGAGTACTATGTCGCTGAAATCCAGCCTGGCAAGGTGCTGTATGAGATGGATGGTGTAGACGAGACCCTTGCTCGCGAAGCTTTCCGTCTGGCTGCTGCCAAGTTGCCGATCGCGACGACTTTCGTAACCCGTCATGTGGGGCAGTGAGATGATAACGACTGAATTACGTAACAAGTCGGTCGATGAGCTCAAGGTCGAGCTCACCTCGCTCCTGAAGGCCCAGTTCGGTCTGCGCATGCAGCTGGCTACTCAGCAGCTTGCCAAGACCAGTGAGCTGAAGCGCGTTCGCCGCGATATCGCGCGCGTCCGCACCATTCTGGCTGAAAAGGTGGCGTAAATGACTGAAACTAAACTAAAACGTTCGCTGACCGGACGTGTGGTCAGTAACAAGATGGACAAGACGGTGACGGTGTTGGTAGAGCGCAAGGTTAAACATCCGCTCTATGGCAAGATCATTCGGTTGTCCAAGAAGTATCATGCTCACGACGAAGCTAATGCCTATGGCGAAGGTGATGTTGTGACGATTGAAGAGACGCGTCCATTGTCTAAGACTAAGTCATGGATTGTGACTAGCCTCATTGAAAAGGCTCGCATAGTCTAATACGTATTTGTTTTTCGTATGATGTGCTTGCCAGGGCATTCTGCAGTGCGTAGAATGCCCTTCTTTCATCCCTGGCCCGGACTACCTTTCTGGTTGTTTGAGTTGGGGTGGTGTCTCCCCTTCGGGGTCCAAAACTAGCCGTTGTGCCGTGGCTTGCGTGCGGCACTGCCGGGTACGCTGGCAGTAGTGACGGGTTAAGTTGGAGGTTTGTTTAAATGATTCAAATGCAATCCATGCTGGATGTTGCTGACAACACCGGTGCGCGTTCGGTTATGTGCATCAAGGTGCTGGGTGGCTCCAAGCGTCGTTATGCTTCGGTTGGTGACATTATTAAAGTCACTATCAAAGATGCAGCGCCTCGTGGCCGGGTAAAAAAAGGCGACGTTTATAACGCCGTTGTAGTTCGTACCGCAAAAGGCGTTCGCCGTGCAGATGGTCAGCTCATCAAATTTGACGGAAATGCCGCTGTTCTCCTCAATAATAAGCTTGAGCCGATTGGCACCCGTATCTTCGGGCCAGTAACTCGTGAGCTACGCACTGAGCGTTTCATGAAGATCGTCTCGTTAGCGCCAGAAGTGCTGTAAGGAGCGGGCATGAACAAAATTCGTAAAGGTGACGAAGTCGTCGTCATTACCGGCAAAGACAAAGGCAAGCGCGGTACGGTGCTGAATGTTTTGGTTGGTGACAATGTGGTTGTTGAGGGTGTCAATGTTGTCAAGAAGCACCAGAAGCCGAACCCGGTTCGTGGTGTGGTTGGCGGCATTGTCAATAAAACCATGCCGATTAATGTGTCCAATGTGGCTATCTTCAATCCGGCCACCCAGAAGGCTGATCGCGTTGGCTTCAAGCTTCTCGATGACGGCAAGAAGGTTCGCGTGTTCAAGTCGAACGGCGAAGTGGTCGGAGGCTAAGGGGTAGAACATGGCTCGTTTGCAAGATTTCTACAAAGAGACTGTCATTGCGCAGTTGACTGAAAAATTCGACTATAAGTCGATTATGGAAGTCCCGCGAATTGATAAGATTACTATCAATATGGGCGTCGGCGAAGCGGTGGCTGACAAGAAAGTCATGGAACACGCTGTTGGTGACCTGACTAAGATTGCCGGCCAGAAGCCAGTCGTTACGTTGTCGAAGAAGTCAATTGCTGGCTTTAAGATTCGTGATAACTATCCGGTTGGTTGTAAAGTCACACTGCGTCGTGAACGCATGTATGAATTCCTAGATCGTCTGGTGACCATCGCGCTTCCGCGTGTTCGTGACTTCCGTGGCATTTCCGCTAAGTCCTTTGATGGCCGTGGTAATTACAACATGGGTGTTAAAGAGCAGATTATTTTTCCGGAAATCGAATACGACAAGATCGATGCGCTGCGTGGTATGAACATCACGATTACCACAACTGCGAAGACCGACGAAGAGGCCCGTGCGCTTCTCGCCGCGTTTAAGTTCCCGTTCAAGAACTGAGGTTTGCCATGGCTAAACTCGCTTTGATCAATCGTCAAGAGAAGCGCGCCAAGTTGGTGGAGAAATTCGCCCCTAAGCGCACGAAGCTGCTGGCAATCATCAACGATCAGAACCTGACTGACGAAGAGCGCTTTGAAGCTCGCCTGAAGTTGCAGGCTTTGCCTCGTAACGCCAATCCGACACGTCTGCGTAACCGTTGCTCGATTACGGGCCGCCCACGCGGAGTGTTTCGTAAGTTCGGCCTAGGTCGCAACAAGCTGCGTGAAATCGCGCTGCGTGGCGAGATTCCTGGTGTCGTTAAGGCCAGCTGGTAAGGAGATCACGAATGAGTATGCATGATCCCATCGCCGATATGCTGACCCGTGTCCGTAACGCTCAGCGTGCGGATAAGCCGTCAGTGACCATGCCTTCTTCCAAGCTAAAGGTGGCTATTGCTTCCGTGCTCAAGGATGAGGGTTATATCGAAAACTTCGCCATTACTGGTGAAGAAAAGAAGCCCCAGCTTGATATCGAGTTGAAGTACTACGCCGGCCGTCCGGTTATTGAGCGCATTGAACGCGTTTCTAAACCTGGTCTTCGTATCTACAAGGGCGTGGAAGATATTCCGCAGGTCATGAATGGCCTCGGCATCGCCATTGTCTCCACCTCAAAAGGTGTGATGACTGATCGCAAAGCACGCGCCCAGGGTATCGGTGGCGAGTTGCTGTGCATCGTGGCGTAAGGAGTAGACGATGTCCCGCGTAGCTAAAAACCCAATTGCCTTGCCCGCTGGTGTTGAAGTCAAGCTGGTAGGTGGCGAAATCGTTGTTAAGGGTCCGCTTGGCCAAGCCTCGCGCCCGCTTGATAGTGCCGTTGAGATCAAGGTTGAGAATAATACTTTGACCTTCAAAGCTGTTGATGAAAGTAAACACTCACGTGCCATGTCCGGTACTATGCGTGCCTTGCTTAATAATATGGTAACCGGCGTTTCTAAGGGTTTTGAGCGTAAGTTAAATCTTGTTGGTGTGGGCTATCGTGCCCAAGCTCAAGGTGAAATGCTCAATCTGACTCTAGGTTTCTCTCATCCGGTGGCGCATAAAATGCCGGTTGGTGTGAAGGTCGAGACCCCTACGCAGACTGAAATTCTGCTTAAGGGTGTGGATAAGCAGCAGGTCGGTCAGGTTGCCGCCGAAATTCGCGCTTACCGTGCGCCAGAGCCCTACAAGGGTAAGGGTGTTCGTTATAGCGACGAAGTGGTGGTCCTGAAAGAGACCAAGAAGAAGTAATCGAGGCTGAAGATCATGGACAAGAACGAAATTCGCCTGCGCCGAGCCCGTAAAACTCGGGCTCGCATCGCGGCGCAAAAAGTAGTGCGCTTGGCAGTGCACCGCTCCAACAGTCACATTTACGCTCAGATTATTGATGAGACTGGCAGCAAGGTTTTGGCATTTGCCTCTACATTGGAAGCCGATGTCCGTAAAGATCTGAGTAATGGCGGTAATATCGCTGCGGCCGTATTGATTGGCAAGCGTATTGCTGAAAAGGCTAAGGCTGTGGGCATTACTGCTGTCGCTTTTGACCGCTCTGGCTTCCACTATCATGGTCGCGTCAAGGCACTTGCCGACGCTGCTCGTGAAGCCGGCCTCGAATTCTAAGGAGTCAATTATGGCTAAGTCTGATATCGAAGATCGCGGCGATGGCTTGCGGGAGAAGATGATCAGTGTCAACCGAGTCACGAAAGTGGTTAAGGGTGGCCGGATCATGGGTTTCGCCGCACTTACCGTGGTTGGTGACGGTGATGGCCGCATCGGCATGGGTAAAGGCAAGTCGAAAGAAGTGCCGGTTGCTGTGCAGAAGGCAATGGAAGAAGCCCGTCGTAAGTTGGTGAAAATCAGCTTGAAGAACGGTACAGTGCAGCACGCAGTATTTGGTAAGCACGGTGCCACTACGGTGTTTATGCAGCCTGCGGCAGAAGGTACTGGTATTAAAGCTGGTGGACCAATGCGTGCAGTGTTCGAGGTAATGGGTGTAACTAATATTTCCGCCAAGTGCCATGGTTCGACTAATCCCTACAACATCGTTCGTGCGACGTTGGATGGTTTGGCAAAACTACGTACTCCGGCAGAAGTTGCAGCCAAGCGCGGGAAAGCGGTTGAAGACATCTTGGGGGCCGGGGCAAATGGCTAATTCTAAGATTAAGGTAACACTCATTAAGAGTCTTATCGGTCGTCTCGAGGCACATAAAGCGTGTGCTCGAGGTCTGGGTTTGAAGAAAATCAATCAGACGGTTGAAGTCATCAATACTCCGGAAAACCGCGGCATGATCAATAAGATTAGCTATCTGCTAAAGAGCGAGGGCTAAATGGAACTGAATACGATTAAGCCAGCTGAAGGTGCTAAGCACGCTTCCAAGCGTGTCGGCCGCGGTATCGGTTCTGGTCTGGGTAAAACCTGTGGTCGAGGCCATAAAGGCCAGAAGTCTCGCTCAGGCGGATTCCATAAGGTAGGCTTCGAGGGTGGCCAAATGCCGTTACAACGGCGGTTGCCTAAGCGTGGTTTTAAGTCGCTGACTAAAGTGTCGACGGCAGAGTTGCGTACTGGAGACCTGAGCCATCTTCCTGTTGATGAGGCTGATCTGCTGGTGTTGAAGCAGGCGGGATTGGTGCCTCAAGGTGCCCGTTCGGTCAAGCTGATTCTGGCTGGCAAGGTTGAAAAGGCTGTCAAGCTGCGTGGTGTGTTGGCTACCGCTGGCGCATTGGCTGCACTTGAAGCTGCCGGCGGCAGCATTGCCGAATAAAGCGTAGATAAGGCGATATACGTGGCAAATCCTGCGATGGCCAGCACCGCAAGTAAATTTGCGGATCTGAAGAAACGTATCTGGTTCCTCATCGGTGCTTTGATCGTTTATCGCATTGGTGCGCATATCCCGGTGCCGGGTATTAATCCGGCTGAGCTGGCTTCACTCTTCGATACTTCGAAGAGTGGGGCTGGCCTTTTGAACATGTTTAATATGTTCTCCGGCGGTGCACTTTCGCGATTTACAGTCTTTGCTATTGGCATCATGCCGTACATTTCGGCTTCTATCATTCTTCAGCTGGCCTCCGAGGTTTTGCCTAGCTTAAAGGAGTTGAAGAAAGAAGGTGAAGCTGGGCGCCGTAAGATTACTCAGTACACCCGTTACGCAACGGTCATATTGGCTACCTTCCAGAGTTTTGGTATTGCGGTAATGTTATTTCGCCAGCCTAATTTGGTGATGACTGGGCAGCTTGAGTTTTATTTTACTACCGTGATTACATTAGTTACGGGAACAATGTTCATGATGTGGCTAGGAGAGCAGATTACTGAGCGTGGTCTGGGTAATGGTATTTCTATTTTGATTTTTGGCGGTATCGCTGCAGGCATTCCGGCATCAATTGGCCAGACTCTTACGCTTACTAGTCAGGGTGCGCTGCCAGTTCTTTTGGTTTTGGGGTTGGCTGCCGGTGTTGTATTGTTGACGGCTGGTGTGGTGTTTGTTGAGCGTGGGCAGCGTAAAGTCTTGGTAAACTATGCTAAGCGCCAGGTTGGCAATCGAGTGATGCAGGGTCAAAGCACGCATTTGCCATTGAAGTTAAACATGGCGGGTGTTATCCCACCAATTTTTGCTTCTAGCATTATTCTATTCCCGGCCACAGTCTTGTCTTGGACAGGTAATTCTGAGTCCTTTTCTTGGTTGAAGCGTATTGGTGATGGCTTGCATCCTGGTCAGCCTTTGTATGTGTTGCTGTACGCTGCAGCAATTGTCTTCTTCTGCTATTTTTATACGGCTTTGGTATTTAACCCCAAAGAAACAGCAGATAATTTAAAGAAGAGTGGCGCCTTCATCCCTGGTATTCGTCCCGGTGATCAGACGGCAAAATATATTGAGCGTGTTATTTTGCGCTTGACCTTGATTGGTGCTGTCTATATTGCTGTTGTCTGCTTGATTCCGGAGTTCTTACTGCTGCAGTGGAACTTACCATTCTATTTCGGTGGAACGTCTCTGCTTATTGTAGTGGTTGTGACAATGGATTTTATGGCGCAGGTTCAGTCTTACATGCTTTCTCATCAGTATGAAAGTTTGCTTAAAAAGGCAAATTTTAAGGCTAGCTGATTGCTGTTTGATTCAGCGATAGAGAGATTTAAACGAGTCTGTTGATTGTGGGTGTCAATCAGTTTGTTGTTGTGGTGTATTACCTTAATTAACTGACGCGTTTACTAATGAAAAGGAAAGAGCGATGCGAGTTCAAGCTTCGGTCAAGAAAATTTGTCGTAATTGTAAAGTCATTCGCCGTAATCGTGTTGTGCGTGTAATTTGCACAGATCCGCGGCATAAGCAGCGTCAAGGTTAAGCTATACACTTTCTTGTGTAACGGCTAGCTTAGTGCTAAAATCCGCAACTTTTTAAATTTGGGGTAACGAGAATCATGGCCCGTATTGCTGGGGTAAATATTCCCAATCATCAGCATACCGTCATTGGCTTGCAAGCCATTTACGGAATCGGACAGACTCGCGCAAAGGCTATTTGTGTAACGACCGGTGTTCCTTCTGATCGTAAGATCAAGGACCTGACCGATGCGGAAATGGATAAGTTACGCGAAGAAGTCGGCAAGTTTACGGTTGAGGGTGACCTCCGCCGTGAAATTACTATGAATATTAAGCGTCTGATGGACCTCGGGTGTTACCGTGGTCTACGCCATCGCAAGGGCTTGCCTGCGCGAGGTCAGCGCACTCGGACGAATGCCCGCACCCGCAAAGGTCCGCGTAAAGCAATCGCCGGCAAGAAGTAAGCTAAGCAAGCACTTAAGGAATAGCAATGGCTAAAGCAAACACAGTGCGTGTACGGAAGAAAGTCAAGAAGGTTGTGTCTGAAGGTATTGTGCATGTGCATGCCTCCTTCAATAATACAATCGTGACCATCACTGATCGCCAAGGAAATGCTCTCTCCTGGGCTACCTCGGGAGGTGCTGGTTTTAAAGGCTCTCGGAAAAGTACACCATTCGCTGCTCAGGTGGCAGCGGAGCACGCTGGTAAAGTTGCCCAGGAATATGGTGTAAAAAACCTCGAAGTTCGCATCAAGGGACCCGGCCCAGGCCGCGACTCTGCTGTGCGTGCGTTGAATGCGCTGGGTTTCAAAATCACCAGCATTTCTGACGTTACCCCCGTACCGCACAACGGCTGTCGTCCGCCGAAAAAGCGTCGTATTTAATTCCGGAGACCCGAGATGGCACGTTATATCGGACCGAAATGCAAGCTGTCGCGTCGAGAGGGAACTGATCTGTTCCTGAAGAGCGCACGTCGTGCACTCGATACCAAGTGCAAGTTGGATACAAAACCTGGTCAGCATGGCGCTAAGCAGCCCCGACTGTCTGGTTTTGGTGTTCAGTTGCGCGAAAAGCAAAAGATTCGTCGTATTTATGGCGTTCTAGAACGTCAGTTTCGCCGCTACTTTGAAGAAGCAGCTCGTCGTAAAGGTTCAACAGGTGAAAATCTACTGAAGCTTCTTGAAGCACGCTTGGACAATGTAGTTTACCGTATGGGTTATGGTTCTACACGTTCTGAAGCACGTCAGTTGGTGAGCCACAAGTCCATCACCGTTAACGGCCAGGTTGTTAATATTCCTTCCTACCAAGTGCGGGCGGGGGATACGGTGTCCGTACGCGAGAAGTCAAAGAAGCAGGTCCGCATTCAGGAGGCTCTCGCGCTTGCCGAACAAATCGGTTTTCCGAGTTGGGTTAGTGTCGATGGTAAGAAAATGGAAGGTATATATAAAACCTCTCCAGAGCGCGGCGACCTTTCCAGTGATATCAACGAGCAACTCGTAGTTGAATTCTACTCGAAGTAATCGCCGTACCGTTAATTCGGACTGCAGCTCGTTTCGATAAAGGGATTGATTGTTTATGCAAAGCAACGCGAATGACTTGCTGAAACCGCGCATCATTGATGTGCAGGCGTCGTCGTCTACTCAGGCGCGTGTCGTGATGGAGCCGTTTGAGCGTGGTTACGGCCATACGCTTGGCAATGCATTGCGCCGTATCCTGTTGTCGTCCATGCCAGGTTATGCTCCAACGGAAGTAAAGATTGAAGGCGTGTTGCACGAGTACTCGGCACTCGATGGGGTTCAGGAAGATGTGGTTGATATCCTTCTGAATCTTAAGGGGGTGGTACTCAAGCTTCACGGTCGTGGTGAAGCCTTGCTTACCTTGAAGAAAGATGGCGAGGGCTTAGTCAAGGCTAGTGATATTGATGTCCCACACGATGTTGAAATCGTTAATCCTGGTCATGTCATTGCCAATCTGTCTTCAGGTGGCAAGCTCGCCATGGAGATTAAGGTTGAGAAAGGGCGTGGCTACCAGCCTGCTGTGATACGTGTTGATAAGGAAGAGGGCCGGAATATTGGTTCCATTCTGCTAGACGCGTCATTTAGTCCAATCCGTCGTGTGAGTTACGCGGTTGAAAGTGCACGCGTTGAACAGCGTACTGATCTGGATAAGCTGGTGATTGACATTGAAACAAATGGTGCGATTGATCCAGAAGAAGCGGTCCGCTACGCAGCTCGTGTTTTGGTGGAGCAGCTAGCCGTTTTTGCTGACTTGAAGAGTACGGAAGTCGAGCCTGAAGCACCTCGTGCTCCTCAGGTTGATCCGATTCTATTGCGTCCTGTCGATGATCTGGAGCTGACTGTTCGTTCGGCCAATTGTTTGAAGGCTGAAAATATTTATTACATTGGTGACCTGATTCAGCGCACTGAAACCGAGCTATTGAAAACTCCAAATTTGGGCCGTAAGTCTTTGAATGAAATCAAGGAAGTACTGGCATCTAAGGGGTTGACGCTAGGTATGAAGCTGGAAAATTGGCCGCCGGTCGGTCTGGAAAAGCCGTAACCAGGCTGGAATGACAAAGGATAGAGATTCATGCGTCACCGTCAAAGTAATCGCAAACTAAATCGCACGACGAGTCATCGTCTGGCGATGCTGCGTAACCTGGCTAATGCGCTGCTGAAGCACGAGGTTATCAAGACCACACTGCCGAAGGCAAAAGAATTGCGCCGCGTTGCCGAACCATTGATTACATTGGGTAAGCAAGAGCGCTCAGTAGCAAATCTGCGCTTGGCATTTGATCGTACCCGTGATCGGGAGCTGGTTATCAAGTTGTTTGATGTATTGGGTCCTCGTTACAAAAATCGAAGTGGTGGATATTTGCGTATTTTGAAGTATGGATTCCGCCAAGGTGATAACGCGCCTATGGCATTGGTTGAGTTGCTAGACCGTCCAGAAGATGCGACAGCTGTCGAAGCTACTGAGTAAATTAGTAGACATGAGAAAGCCAACCTTAAAGGTTGGCTTTTTTTTATGTGCGCCCAGCATGGGCGCACTCCTGCGGGTGGAAGTCCCGCCGTAAGTTGATCACAGCGAACGAAGTGAAGCGCAACTGCGTGAGGGCGACCGAGCGTGGGAAGGAAGCGTGGATCG
>NZ_PDZH01000105.1 GCF_002735695.1 Chitinimonas sp. BJB300 | reverse complement strand
TACGGCGTGCTGAATCGTGCGCTGCCGATCGCCTATTTCGATCGCCTGGGAGTTCCAAGACTCGCCTAACCTCAACTTCTCGAACCGCCCGGTGCGGACCCGCATGCCGGGTGGTGTGGCAGGGGTCGGCCAGGTAATCTGGCCGCCCCTATGCCGATTTATCAGCCCATTCTGTGGGGCATTCGCGACGACAGCGGACGATAGTCCCGTTCGATATGACGCTACGGCAGGCGGGGCGCTAAGATGGAACTTTATACGGTGCGAGTTTATCTTTGCTATCACCGTCCCTCTTTGCCGGATGACATTCCATGCTTGAACAAATCGAATCCCGGTTCCGGGCGCTTAATCCCGCGGTCGATTTTTGCTCGTTGCGCTATGTGGAAGAAGCGAACGAGACGTTGTCGGTGCGCCAAGGGGTAGCAGAGCCCCTAAGCCGCAGCCTTGACCGTGGCGCCATAATTACGGTGCTGCATCAAGGCGGTTGTGGGTATGCCGCGACTTCCGATTTATCGACGGCAGGTTTGCAGGCCGCTTTGGACCGTGCACGACAGTGGGCGGACACGAGCCGGGGCCGGGCGGTGTTTGATTTTACGGGTTACCAACCAGCACGCCCTACCGGCCATTATGCCGGCCCGGGCGTAGAAGTAGCATTGGACTGGAATCGCAAGCAGCTGACCGAACTGTTGATGGCTGAAGATGCCGCCAGCCAGTTCGACCCACGTATTGTGGACCGTACTGTCAGTGTGGGCCGGTTGGATGTCACCCAGCTGTATATCACCCATGACGGGGGCTCGGTGGCGCAACGTTTTCGTGCGCTGGTCCCCGGTCTGGTCGTGACTGCCTTTGCCAATGGCACAGCGCAGACGCGCTCATTGGGTGGGCAATACAATGGCTACTGCCGCCAGGGTGGGTTGGAAATCCTGGCTCAGGCGGGTTTGGTGGGAGCAGGTCGCCGTGTGGCGGAAGAGGCGTTAGTACTTTTGGCCGCACCAAACTGCCCCACGGGCAATAGAGATCTGTTGCTGCTGCCCAGCCAGATGATGCTGCAGATTCATGAGTCGATTGGCCATCCGTTGGAGCTGGACCGTATTTTGGGAGATGAGCGTAATTACGCGGGCACCAGCTTTGTCAAACCCGAGATGTTCGGCACCTATCAATATGGGTCGGCCTTGTTGAATGTTACCTACGACCCAACCCGCAGCAACGAGTTTGCCTCCTTCGGATGGGATGATGACGGCACGCCGGCCCAAAAGGTCTGGTTGATTGAAGACGGTCTGCTCAAGACGCCATTGGGGGGGGCGATTTCGCAGGCTCGCGCGGGATTGCTCGGTGTGGCGACGAGCCGCGCCTGCAGTTGGAATCGCGCACCTATCGACCGGATGGCCAACCTGAACATCGAACCGGGCGACACCAGCCTGGCCAGCATGATTGCCAGTGTCGAGCGGGGTGTGCTGATGGATACCAATGTCAGTTGGTCGATTGACGACTCTCGCAATAAATTCCAATTTGGCTGCGAATACGGCCAGCTGATCGAAAATGGTGAACTCAAAGGTGTCGTCAAGAACCCCGGTTACCGTGGGATATCGGCCACTTTTTGGCTCTCGCTCAAGGCCGTGGGTGATGATGCTTCCGTGGATGTGATGGGCACCCCTTTTTGTGGCAAGGGCGAACCGAATCAATCCTTGCGCGTAGGGCATGCATCGCCTGCCTGCTTGTTTGGCGGGGTGGATGTGTTTGGAGGGGAGGCATGATGCGCCAGTATTTCGATGCTATCGCGGCGGATGTGTTCGCCAGTTTGAGCCCGGGCGAGCAGGCGACGCTGTGGCTTGCGGGTGAGACATCGGACTTTGTCCGCTTCAACCATGCCAAGGTGCGCCAGGCGGGCGAAGTGAAACAGCTTTACATGACGGTGCACCTGTTGCTTGGCCAGAAGCACGTGTCGCAGAAGATTGCATTGGCAGGTATTTTGGTGGAAGACAGTGCGTCTTTACACCAAGTGCTGGTTGATTTGCGAAGTATCATCGACGAAGTGGCTGACGATCCCTATTTGCTTATGAACACGGAGCTGCAATCGACCGAACACTATGAATTCAACCTGCTACCGCCTACCGAGCAGATGGTGGCCGATATCATGAAGGCTGTCGGTGATGCTGACTTGGTGGGTATTCTGGCGGCGGGGCCTGTGTTCAAGGGATTTGCCAACAGCCTGGGGCAGCGAAACTGGCATGAAGTGGCCAGCTGGAACTTCAACTGGAGCCTCTATTCACACGGTGATAAAGCGGTGAAGCGGGGGGCTGCTGGTACCCGCTGGGATACCTCTGCATTGAAAGCCGCGATTGCGGAGGCACGAAGCCAATTGGCTTTGCTGGCGCGGCCCGCCAAAACGTTATCGCCCGGCAGCTACCGGGCCTATCTGACGCCCACTGCCGTCAGCGAGTTGGTTGGCATGCTCAATTGGGGTGGGTTTTCAGAGCGGGAGATGCGTAGCAAGCGGTCTTCCCTGCTTAAGTTGGCAAGTAGTGAGGCACGTTTTTCACCACTACTTAGCCTGCGCGAGAACACCGCCGCAGGCTTGTCACCGGCTTTTCAGCGAGAGGGTTTTATTAAGCCCGACTACGTGGCGTTGGTTCAGGAAGGTCGGCATGCGGGCAATTTGGTCAGCCCGCGTACGGCAAGGGAGTTTGGTATCGTCAGTAATGGTGCGAGTGGAGGGGAGGAGAGCGAGTCCCTTGATATGGCAGCGGGTAGCCTTCCCAAAGTCGATATCTTGAAAGCGTTGGGAACAGGGATTTATGTGTCAAATCTTTGGTACCTTAATTTTTCAGACCGTGCCGCTTGCCGTATTACGGGTATGACTCGTTTTGCCTGTTTCTGGGTAAAGAACGGCGAGATTGTCGCGCCACTGGATGTCATGCGTTTTGATGATTCGTTGTTCCGCCTGTTGGGCAGCGAGCTGGAAGCGCTGACCGCAGAGCGTGAGTTACTGGTAGACCCCGGCAGCTACGAAGCGCGTTCTACAGCCAGCCAGCATCTGCCCGGCGCCTTGGTGCGATCATTGAATCTGGTATTGTAGTCGTCTTAGAGCCTGTCTAAAGTCTCGCGAGCTAAGGCAAGATAAGGCGAAAACAGCCGAGGAAGCGGAGTTTACAAGTGGTAAATGAGCATTCCGAGGGTGTTTTCAACGCCATATTGCCGACGCGCAGCAGACTTTAGACAGGTTCTTAGATGTTCAGTCCCTACCAGTTGGTGGGTGGTCGGTTACCGGTGCTTTCCTGTGAAAGAAAGTGATATAGGCGGCGACCAAAGGGTAGGCATCGGTAGGGTATGACCTTCGATGCCTAGCATTCATAGGGAGAAAACCATGTCAAATGAAATTGCCACCCTTGCGGGTGGTTGCTTTTGGTGTTTGGAGGGGGTCTTCAGCCGTTTGCGTGGGGTAGAGAAGGTCGTGTCGGGTTACATGGGGGGGCATGTAGATAACCCAAGTTATAAGCAGGTGTGTAACGCTGATACGGGCCATGCGGAAGTCGTGCAGGTGTATTTCGACCCAACGCAGATTGGCTTTGCAGACCTGTTGGCGGTGTTCTTTGCGATCCATGATCCGACTACCTTGAACCGACAAGGAAATGACATCGGATCACAGTATCGTTCGGCCGTCTTTTATCACTCAGCCGAACAGGCGACTGCGGTACGTTTGGCGATCGCTCAGCTGAATACTGAGCACGCCTATGATGGGCCCATTGTGACAGAGGTGGCCTCTGCGACGACATTCTGGCCTGCCGAGGCTTACCACCAGGGGTATTTCGAGGTCAATCCGCAGCAGCCCTATTGCATGGCGGTGGTCGCGCCGAAGGTGCGTAAGTTCATGGAGAAATTCGCGGGGCAGCTGAAATAACAGTCTGACAGCGTCAATGACCCTGCTGGGTCAGCCGGGCAATGTCCAACGGCCGCGGCGATCCATATACCAGGGTGTGAGCTCTGTTGCGGGCAGAGGTTTGGCGACCAGATAGCCTTGGATGGCATCACAGCCCAGACTGCTGAGGGTATGCCATCCTTCGGTGTTCTCCACCCCTTCGGCGACCACTTCCAGCTTTAAGATATGCCCCAGCTGAACGATGGCCCGGACAATCTGTATACCGTCGGTTTCATTCAGGCGCATCATGAAGGAGCGGTCGATTTTCAACTCGTTTACGGGCAGGCGCGACAAGTAGGCGAGCGATGAGTAACCGGTGCCAAAGTCGTCGATGGATAACTTGAAGCCGAGTTCCCGAAAGGTGAACAGTGAATCCATGACGCGTTCGGGCTCACCCATCACAGCCGATTCAGTGATTTCCAGGCACAGGTCGCTCGCGTCGGCTTGGGTATCGTTCAGCACCTGCCTGACCATGCCGACGAAAGCCGGGTCTTCCATGTCGTTGATCGAGACATTGATCGAAATCTTCAACGGCATGCCACCTTCTCGCCACCGTCGGCTCTGCTGCATGCATTCGCGCAGCATCCAAAGTGTCAGGCCGCGTATCTTGCCGGTTTGTTCTGCAAACGGAATGAATTGGTTTGGTGGTATCCAGCCTCGGTCGGGATGTTGCCAACGCACCAGCGCCTCGACCGCGGCAATGTAGCCGTCTTGCAGATTGACCTTGGGTTGGTAGAAGGCGACCAACTGGTTCTCTTCAATGGCCACTTTAAGCTCACCGAGCAGCGATAGCTGATCCTTGCGGCTTTCTTCCTGCCTTGCGTCGTAGATCATGTAAGGTGCGTGAATGCGCTTGGCCATGTACATGGCAGACTCGGCTTGACGCAGCAAGGTGTTGCCATTGGTGCCGTGCTGGGGAAAGAAGGCTGCACCAATGCTGCCGGCGATATCAATGCTCTGGCCAGTGATCGCCAACGGGTTCTCCAGCACACTGTGCAGCCGGTAGATGGTGTCATCGATGTTGTTGCGGTCTATGCCGGGCAGCACCAAGACAAATTCGTCGCCGGAAAAGCGGCCCAGATGGTCGTTTCCGCGTAGCATTTCGCTTAGCCGTATCGCAATGCTCTTCAGCGCGGCATCGCCTACGTTGTAACCGAGGTAGTCGTTGATGTATTTGAAGCGGTCTATATCAACCATGACGACGGCAACCGGTTCCTTGGTCTGCTGGGCGCGGTAGATCAAGGCGCTGATCAGTTCGACCAGCCGCATGCGATTGGGTAGCTCGGTAAGCGGGTCGATATAGGCTTGCCGGGTAATTTCATTCTCACGCTCGGAAATGGCGACGCTCATGGCATTGAAGGCGCGTCCCAACCGGGCAAATTCGTCATTGCCTTCCGCAGGCACCCGGGCCCGGTAGTCACCTCTTGCTACACGGTCCGCCACGTCCGCCAGCCGGGCAACCGGTGCGGACAGCAGCCGTCCCAAAATCAAAGAACCCAGCAGGCCGATTGATAAGGTGAGCAGGCCAATGACCAGGGAATGCCACAAGGCATCATCCAGCAAGTTGGCGAGGTAATTCCGGTCGACATCCGCAACCAATACTACGGTGCTGCCATCTTCGCGCGCTAGAGGCAGAAAGACCGAACGGAAGACATCCTTTTGGTGGTCGGTGTAATCGGTAAAGCGCGGCTCACCACTTTGAAATGCATCCAGCAAGGATGCCGGTGGCGTGGCGTAAGTCTGGAAGTATTGCGCCCCACTACCGACGCGGGCGGCGTTACTGTTTGCCAGAAGGCGTACTTGGCCATTGTGGAGGGCAACGACATAAAGATGGTGCAGGCCTACTTTATGCCCATAGTCGTTCAAGAGCCGGCCAACGGAGAGGAATTGCTCTGGCTTGATGGATTGAGCCGTCTTTGCCGTACGTAGGTAGTCGTGTCCGATGAGCTTGGACATGGCTGCCGCTGCGGTGATCAGTCGTGCGTCGATATTGCTGCGGACGGCAAGCGACTGCATGTTCCAGGCATAGAGCGAGTAGGCCAAAGTCGCAAAGAGACTGACCAGCATGAACACCATCTGTATCTTGACGCGCGCGGTTTGCGGCATCAAGTGAGCAAGCAGGTGCTTCGACAATGCGCCTCCTGAGAGCCGGTTCACGACCGCACAGCACGGCTATGAGCAAGGCTCATCGACTACTCGAAAGCCCTCCAAGGGAGATGTATGACTGTATTTCGCTTCACACCGTGCACTTTGCGGGCGCAGGGAATACAGCACGTATCTCTATCGCGCAGGCATGCCACACCAAAAACTAGCAAGGCTGCTTGGAGTATGGTAAAGCGCAGCTCCAACAGCAAGATTATAGATATCTGATATATATCATGATCCATATTGCGCTGTCGTATCTGGCCCTATGTGCCGACAAGAAACATCAATCCCCATTTTCCTCCCAGCCTGACCCGGATACTTAAATATAAGAATGTCATTAAATATAAATTATTTAGGCTGGGGCCGTCACGACGAAATTCCCCTGCTGCCTCCTAAAATTTTGGCCCCCTTAGACCTGTTTATGATCTTACTGCGCAGTTGTGGTCCGGTGCCTGGGCTGTGCTTCATCCTGCTGAGGACAAATCGTGAACAGGTTCTTAGGTATGCGTTGCCCAACTAGCGCGGCTTGCTCCTATAGGCCGGCCATCAATTTGGAGTATGGAAATGGTCGCAATCATTGCAGGGCAGGATACGGGTTTGATGCAGAGGCGTGGGGGTGCCGGGGTGTTCGTCAATATCGCCAGTGCCATGTGCTGCCGAAGTGCGATAGCTTTCCCCCTGTAAGTTATGAGCTACTGCTGGGAGGGTACGCTGACGTTAGTACGCTACGAACCTACAACACCGAGCAGAGCTGACTGATTCCTTCGGCCGTAGCTGGCAGGTGATTACTCGCAACGCTGCCAAGCGTAGCAAGCGCAATACCACTGTGGAGGGGCGTTCATCTTAATGGGACTGCTTAATGATCCGGTCCATAAGCAGCCCGATACACCCAAAAGTATTTGGGATCGTATGCGTCCTTCAGACAAAGTCCAGCTTGATAAGGCGGCGCTATTATTTTATTTGGCGCGGGGACAAAATCTCAAACTGCATGATGCACTTCCGTCGGCCCTATCGCTGGGTGAGCAATTCGTTGCTTGTAGAAAGAACTTCCTTTCTGCGCTGCGCAAGGAATGGCAAATTTCGCAGATGTTTTTGCCAAATGCCGAGCGCAGCAATGTCTCTTTTGACCTTAACGCTCTAGGCTGTAGGCTGGCGTAGGAAGCCACGTTGCTCAATGGACGGGTGGTCTTCGACATCAACCTTGCTTACATCGGCAGTGGGTGGGCCCTGCTTTGCCCAGGCTATCAGGGCCGCCACGGACTCTTCCGGCCCTTGCAATACGGCTTCAACCGTGCCGTCGAGGCGATTGCGCACCCATCCGTGCAAGTGCAGCGAGTGGGCCATGGCTTCCAGGGCATAGCGGTAGCCCACGCCTTGCACTCGTCCATGGATAAGCAGATGGCGAGTGGTCATGGTTTGGGTTGCAATATGGGTTGCAACAGCGCTTGTGCTTCGGCCAGGGAACCCACAATACGATGGCCCAATGCGCGTAATGCCTCGCTGGGTTGCTTCAAGTCGGGCACCTGAATGGGTGTCATCCCTGCGGCCAAGGCAGCGCGTACGCCGGGCTCTGAGTCTTCCAACACAATGCAGTGCGTGGGTTCGACCTCCAGGCGTTGGGCGGCAAGCAGATAGATATCGGGTGCTGGCTTAGGGTGCTCGATATCACTGCCGGTAACGACGACGGGGAAGTGTGCAATCAGGCCACTCTGCGCCAGTTTCAGGTCGGCACGATCACGTCGGGTGGACGTCGCCACCGCCTTGGGTATGCCCAGGTCGGTCAGCCATGTCAGCAACGGCATGATGCCGGGTTTCAGCGGTAGGCCCGCCGCCACCTTGGCGTGGTAAAGGCGGTCAGTGGTTTGCGCAAGAACAAGGGCTTCGGGTTCCGGCACATATTCACACAACAGCTTGAAGCTTAGCTTTTCATGCAGGCCCACCATGTCATGCAACATCTTGTTGTCCAACGTTCTGCCGTACAGGGTGGCAGCCTCGATCCAGCACTGCATCACAGCGCTTTCACTGTCGATCATCAGGCCATCCATGTCGAACAGGACGGCTGCCGGGGTGAAGTCAATTTGCATAGTTGATAGTGGACCACTCACGCGCTAACAAGGAATAACAGTTCAAGTCGTGGAATTGCCCCGCCCAATAACCTTGCTCGCGGTGGCAGCCTTCCGGCTGGAAACCCAACTTCAGTACTTGTTTGATGGATGACAGATTGTCGGGGTGGATTTCGGCTTGGACGCGGTGCAGGTCCATCTCGGCAAAGCCATAGTCGAGCGCCGCTTGCAGGGCTTCGTTCATGAAGCCCAAACCCCAGGCCGAGCGGGCCAACTCATAGCCGAGCGTGCAATTGCGCCAACTGCGGTTCCACTTGAATAAACCACAGCTGCCAATCAACTCCCCCGTCTCGTTCAGGCAAATACCCCAACGGGTGCCGGGGGCCGGCAGTTTGCGCCAACCGGCGAAGGCTTCTATCAGTCTGAGGGCTTCGTCTTGGTTTTTTACGGGGTCGGAACCGAACCAGCGCATTACCTCTGGATTGCCATGGATACCGAGGACAGCGGCAGCATCGGACGGTACGAGTTCACGCAGGGTAAGGCGAGGCGTATGCAGGGTAGGGAAGGTCATCTGTTAGTGAGCCAGCCTGGGCCGGCCCTTTGGGTTTAGCCGACGCGCATGCCCGGCTGGGCGCCACTGTCGGGGTTGAGCAGATAGATACCCGGGCCTTCACCACTGGCGGCCAACACCATGCCTTCCGACACGCCGAACTTCATCTTGCGCGGCGCAAGATTGGCCACCATGACGGTGAGCTTGCCAACCAGGTCTTCCGGCTTATAGGCTGATTTGATGCCGGAGAAGACGTTGCGGGTATGGTCACCCAGGTCGAGCGTTAGTTGCAGGAGCTTTTCCGCACCATCTATATGCTGGCAGTCGATGATTCTGGCGACACGCAGGTCAATCTTGCCGAAGTCGTCGATATTGATGGTTGGCGCAATGGGCTCGATGGAACTGGTGGTGGGCACTACCGCTGGGCTGAGGCTTTGTTTGTTGGCTTCCACGAGGGCTTCTACTTGTTTGGTGTCGATACGGGTCATCAGGTGCGAGTAGGGTTCGATTTCATGGTTGAGCAACAGCTTTGCTGCATCGTTCCATTGCAGCGGTCCGACATTGAGGAACGCCTCTATATCCGCGGCCAGCTTGGGCAATACCGGTTTGAGGTAGATCGTCAGCAGACGGAACAGGTTGATCAGCAGCGAGCAAGCGCCATGCAATTCGGCATCCTTGCCCTCTTGCTTGGCTAATTCCCATGGCTTGACCTGATCAACATACTGGTTCACCTCGTCGGTGAGGGCCATGATCTCGCGCAGCACGCGGCTGTACTCACGTGTTTCAAAACCTTCCGCCAGGCTGCCTGCCGCACTTTGTAGCTTATCGACCAGTGGGCTGGCTGGTAGTTCCACTGCCAACTTGCCAGCAAAGCGTTTGCTGATGAAGCCTGCTGCCCGGCTGGCGATATTGATGTACTTGCCCACGAGGTCGCTATTCACCCGTGCCACGAAGTCGCTCAATGACAAATCGGCGTCCTCGATGCCGCTGCCCAATTTAGCGGCGTAGTAATAGCGCAGCCATTCCGGGTTCAGGCCCACGTCGAGGTAGCTCTTGGCGGTGATGAAGGTGCCGCGCGACTTGGACATTTTTTCACCATTCACAGTCAGGAAACCGTTGACGTTGATGGCTGTAGGGGTGCGGTGGCCTGAGTGCTTCAACACTGCCGGCCAGAACAAAGCGTGGAAATAAAGGATGTCCTTGCCGATGAAGTGGTACAGCTCGGCGTCCGAACCTTCAGCCCAATAGGCTTCCAAGTTTTCGCCGATGCGATCGAACAGATGCTGGGTGGCGGCGATATAGCCGATAGGCGCATCGAGCCAGACATAAAAGTATTTGCCCGGTGCATCCGGGATTTCAAAGCCAAAGTAGGGCGCATCGCGGCTGATGTCCCAATCCTGCAGGCCAGCCTCAAACCACTCGCCCATCTTGTTGGCGGCTTCTTTTTGCAGCCGACCGGGTTGGCGAGTCCAGTCCTGCAGGAACTCGCCACACTCGCTGAGTTTGAAGAAGTAGTGTTCAGACTGGCGTAATTCAGGCGTAGCGCCCGAGACCGCCGAGAATGGGTTCTTCAGCTCGGTCGGCGCATAGGTTGCGCCGCACACTTCGCAGTTGTCGCCGTACTGGTCCTTGGCGGCACACTTCGGGCATTCGCCTTTGACGAAGCGATCGGGCAGGAACATCTGCTTTTGCGGGTCGTACAACTGACTGATGGTCTTCACGGCGATCTTGCCGTTGGCTTTCAGGCGACGGTAGATGTTGCTGGCCAGCGCTTTGTTCTCGGGTGAGTTGGTGGTATAGAACTCATCGAAGCCGATATGAAAGCCCGCAAAGTCGGCCACGTGTTCGTCGTACATCTTGGCGATGAAGGTTTCCGGTGTCATGCCTTGCTTTTCGGCATTGATCATGATCGGCGTACCGTGGGTATCGTCACCGCAGACGTAATACACCGTATTACCGCGCATCTTCTGAAAACGCACCCAGATATCGGCTTGAACATAGCCGACCAGGTGGCCGAGGTGAATAGCGCCATTGGCGTAGGGCAGGGCGTTGGTAACGAGAATCTTGCGTTTAGACACGGCGGAATCCTGTCTGTGGGACATAAGCGGGAGGCGACGATTATAGCCCAACCCCTGCCTGGGCAGGCGTGGTAGGCGTCATAAGCATGATTACATGACGCCGGTGGGTGCGTTCGTGTGACAGGGCCGTTAGAATGACGGCCCGATTGGAACCCCACATGTTTGTCGATACCGTTGATTATTGCGCCAAGGATGCACCGCAACGCTTTGTGGTGTCGCTGCGCTAGGCGGGATTTGCGGTGTTAGTGCTTCTACATCGCACGGGGTAGTGAACCCGGTCGGTGAGTGGGCGCAGCAGTCTCGTATTTCACTGCCCTTGTTCCTGCACCCGCGCGGCGAGGTGGTCTTGTCGCGGCGCCATACGGGCGCATCTTATCTGCATGAGCGTTTGTGCGAGTTCGGCATCAAACATTGAATTAAAGTCCGCGGCCTGTTGTGGCCGCGTTGGAGAATAGCATGGCTACGCTGAATGATCTGAATAGCGCCTTGTCGGCCTGCATTGACATCGATACCGGCCGTGATTTCGTGGCGATGAAAGCAGTGCGTGATCTGGCAATCGAGGGTGGCCATGTCAGCCTGACGATTGCGCTACCATATCCGGCAAAAAGCCGTCATGCCGAAATCGCCGCCCAGGTTGAGACTGCGTTGCGCGCGGTGGCCGGCGTTAGTCAAGTTAGCGTCAAGATCGAAACCCGTATCGAGGCGCATATCGTGCAACGTGGTTTGACGCCACTGCCAGGCGTGAAGAATGTGATTGCCATTGCCAGTGGTAAGGGCGGCGTGGGCAAATCGACCACAGCGGTCAATCTGGCATTGGCATTGGCAGCGGAAGGCGCTCGCGTGGGCATTTTGGACGCCGATATCTATGGACCCAGCCAGCCGTTGATGTTGGGCTTGCAGGGCGAGAAACCCGAATCGCCCGATGGCAAGTCGATTCTGCCTATGCAGGCGCATGGCATTCAGGTGATGTCGATCGGTTTCCTGATCGATGCCGAGCAGCCCATGGTTTGGCGGGGCCCGATGGTGACGCAGGCGCTGATGCAGCTCTTGAACGACACCCGTTGGGACAACCTCGATTATTTGTTGATCGATCTGCCACCGGGTACAGGCGATATCCAGTTGACCTTGAGCCAGAAGGTGCCGGTGACGGGTGCCGTCATTGTCACCACGCCGCAGGACATCGCCTTGCTTGATGCCCGTAAAGGCTTGAGGATGTTTGAAAAAGTGGGTGTGCCGGTCATCGGCATCGTGGAGAACATGGCGATGCATATCTGCAGCAACTGCGGCCACGTCGAAGCGATTTTTGGTGAGGGTGGTGGCGAGCGGATGGCCGAAGAATACAAGGTTGATCTGCTGGGGCAGCTGCCGCTGGAAATGTCGATCCGCCTGGCAACGGATATCGGTAAGCCCAGCGTTGCTGCCGAGCCCGATGGCAAGGTGGCGGCGATCTATAAGGCGATTGCCCGCAAGGTGGCGGTGAAGATTGGGGAAAAGGCGAAGGACTTTTCGTCCAAACTGCCCAAGATTGTGATCCAGAACACATGATAGATCTGAGCAATTCGTTGGTTCATGCCACGGAACACATTTTCCACCGCGCCAATGGTGAGGTAGCGGACAAGGGCGACTATCTACGTGTTCTTACGCCCGATAATCCCACCTTTTTCTGGGGCAATTACCTGCTGTACGCCAAGCCGCCGCAAAAGGCTGATTTGCCGGCCTGGGAAGCCTGTTTCGTGGCTGAGATTGAAGCCCGGCAGCCCTCGTCCAATCATCGTGCCTTTGGTTGGCTGGGCCCGCGAGGTGAGGTTGATGCTTTTTGGCTGCGGGCTATGCGATTTCCGAAGCAGTAGCGCTATCGTGCCGGCAACCCCTGCTGCCAGACCATTATCATGGCGAAGTTGAAACTAGGCCCCTTGCTGGCGCTGCGGATTGGGAGGCTGCCATTGCCTTGCAGGTGATGTGTCGCGATATGGCCCATGCGGAACAGGATTATCAACATTTCAAGCGTGCCCAGTTTGCAAATTACCAGCGTATGGTCAAAGCTGCGTGCGGCCACCGTTACGGTGCGTGGCTGAATGGCATGTTGGTTGCCGAATTGGGTATATTCGTGGGCGAAGGTGGGCTTGCCCGCTACCAAAATGTTTGTACCCATCCTGCATGGCGTCGCCAGGGCATCGCGGCGCGGCTGGTTTATGAATCAGGACATCACGCGATTGCCCGCCTGGGGGCGAGTACGCTGGTGATTGTGGCAAATGAAGCCGGCCCACAACGGCTTTACCGCAGCATGGGTTTTATGCCGGCAGGTACGGCGTTCAGTGCCGAAAAAATGCCACCACAGATGCAATAATCGGGAATTGAGAAGGAATAGAAAGTAATGAGCATCAAATCCGACCGTTGGATACGCAAGATGGCGCAAACGCACGGCATGATCGAGCCGTTCGAGCCGGGTCAGGTACGTTATGTGAACGACCAGAAAATCGTGTCCTATGGTACGTCGAGCTACGGCTACGATATCCGCTGCGCCGATGAATTCAAGTTGTTCACCAATCTGAACAGCACGGTGGTTGACCCGAAGAATTTCGATGAGAACAGTTTTGTTGATGTGTCTGGCAAGGGCTATTGCATTATTCCGCCCAATAGCTTCGCCCTGGCCCGGACAGTTGAATACTTCCGCATTCCCCGCAATGTGTTGACCATTTGCCTGGGCAAATCGACCTATGCCCGTTGCGGCATTATCGTGAATGTCACCCCGTTCGAGCCTGAGTGGGAGGGTTATGTCACGCTGGAGTTCAGCAACACCACCCCGCTGCCCGCCAAGATTTACGCCAATGAAGGGTGCGCTCAGGTTCTGTTTCTGGAAGCCGCACCGGATGATATCTGCGAGACATCCTATCGTGACCGCGGCGGCAAATACCAGGGCCAAGTCGGCGTAACGCTACCCAAGACCTGATTTACCCCAACACCAACTGAACTTCGATAGTGATCAACTATCGAATGATTTTGGTTTTTAAATTGGACGCCAAGGCCGCACCAAGCCTACATTTGAGCGTTTGTGTTTAACTTGCTTGAGGAGAACTGCAATGACCGTACTCGTAAATAAGAAAGCGCCGGATTTCAACGCTGCTGCCGTATTAGGTAATGGCGAAATCGTTGAAAACTATAACTTCAGTGCTGCCACCAAGGGCAAGTACGCGGCGGTCTTCTTCTACCCGCTGGATTTCACTTTTGTGTGTCCATCCGAGCTGATCGCGTTTGACCATCGCTTGGCTGAGTTCAAGAAGCGCAATGTGGAAGTGATCGGCGTCTCCATCGACAGCCAGTTCACTCACAGCGCCTGGCGCAACACCGCGGTTGAAAAGGGGGGTATTGGCCAGGTGGGCTATACCCTGGTGGCCGACGTGAAGCATGAAATCTGCAAGGCATTTGATGTAGAACACGCTGATGGCGTTGCATTGCGTGGCACCTTCCTGATCGACCGTAATGGCGTTGTGCAACACCAAGTGGTGAATAACCTGCCACTGGGCCGTGATATCGACGAATTGCTGCGCGTCGTAGATGCCTTGCAATTCACTGAAGAGCACGGCGAAGTTTGCCCAGCGGGTTGGAATAAGGGCAAGGCCGGCATGAAGGCCGACGCTGCGGGCGTTGCCAAGTATCTGGCTGAAAACGCTGGCGCGCTGTAATTCGCTAGCCGCTGCAGAAACCCCGCTTTGGCGGGGTTTTTCATGTGCGCCCAGCATGGGCGCACTCCTGCGGGTGGAAGTCCCGCCGTAAGTTGATCACAACGAACGAAGTGAAGCGCAACTGCGTGAGGGCGACCGAGCGTGGGAAGGAAGCGTGGATCGTAAA
>NZ_PDZH01000104.1 GCF_002735695.1 Chitinimonas sp. BJB300 | reverse complement strand
TGAATGCCTGAGCATCAAGACGCAGAAGAACCCATTCGCACTTTGCCGCAAGTTACTGATCAACGCCTCCCGCGCGGCTTATGATCAGTTACAGCTGCTTCTCGCAGCTACTGCGTAACATCAGATCATAAACAAGTTCTAACCAACCCCAATGCAGCCGTTTACGTCCCGCAGAAAAGGACACCCATCAGCGTCAACCGCGCCGGGCCGATTCAATCGTAGCGATGTCAATCTTGCGCATCTGCATCATCGCCTCGAAAGCGCGCTTGGCTGCCGCGTGATCAGGGTCGGCAATCGCGGCAGTGAGGGCGCGTGGCGTGATCTGCCACGACACGCCCCACTTATCCTTACACCAGCCGCATTCGCTTTCCTGGCCGCCGTTTTTGACAATCGCATGCCACAAGCGGTCGGTTTCGGCTTGGTCCTCAGTCGCGACCTGGAAGGAGAACGCCTCGTTATGCTTGAACACCGGGCCACCATTCAGGCCGAGACAAGGGATGCCCATCACGGTGAACTCGACCGTCAGGACATCACCCTGCTTGCCAGCGGGATAATCGCCGGGCGCGTGATAGATCGTTCCCACTGCGCTGTTGGGAAACGTCTTGGCGTAAAACTGTGCGGCTTCTACCGCGGTGCCGTTAAACCAGAGACAAATCGTGTTCTTGCTGACCATTTTGTTCTCCCAAAAATAACAACCGAGTGACTCAAATCATGAAGACTGCTTGATAATCTTTAGCAATTCGCGTTCCTTAAAAACTGTCCAAAGAGTTGGAGCTTCCTCAAAAGCCGGAGCGGTTCAAGACAAGTTGGTGACAGCACTTAGCAGGCGAGTGTGAAACACTCACTTGTCACGCTAAAACAGTATGTCGCTGCTTATATTGACGGCAGCGTACGCCACGACTCCACAAAGAATGCCCTGTCACTAGCAGGCAGCGCCGACATTTCCTCTGTCAAACGACACAAAGAGGCGTCCGCCGCCGCAAGCTGACCAGTATGCAAGGCATACCATGCATGCTCAAACCACAAGCCGCAGCGCTGCAAGAGGCTATAGCGTGCTCTACCTTCGCGCTGTAACTGCAGCAACGATTCAGCCAGGCTAAGCCAGCTATCAGGTAATAGTACCTGTTTGTCCAAACCGGGCAACATGCCGGCCAAGGCTTGCAACTGTGCGGGGTTGCGCGGTAGCAGCGCCTGAAATTGGGCCAGTGTCGGTGTCGCCAGCCTGGGGCATGGGCCGCGGGCGATACGCATCAGATAAATCGCATTCCACGCCGACAAGCCCTCACCGCGACTGCAATGGCACAGATATTCGCTAAGCAAAAGCCAGCGTAGCGCGGTTGCTTCAGCGCCAGCGGCATCATCAAGCAAGCCCTCACCGGCAAACAGCCAAACAGCCATCCCCGCATTGGCGGCCGCCTGCTGGGCCGCATCAAACGAGCCGAACTCGAAGGCTGCCTGCAAGGCAGTATGGAAATGCCCTTGAGCAGCCATGGCCTCCTGCCGCCGTATCGCAAGGTCTACCGCCGAGCCACCCAGCGCGCGTAAACGGCGAATCAACGCCATGAGGTTATGCCATTCAAAGCGTACCCGTGGGTGATGACGCACGACACCAGCCCGAGGCTCTCTTGCCGCCATGTCCGTCAAAATGGCGGAAGCCTGCTCGGAATCACGCTGCGCATAGGCACACCATGCTGTCAGTATCTGTTCCATGGCATCGAGATAGCCGCCTTCGTCGGCTCCCGCTTCTTTCAGCGCACGGCGCAACTGGGCCAGCGTCTGGCGTGCCGCCCCCAAGTCATCCAGTCGTCGCCAGACAGCGGCCTCACCCAAGGCTGCCAAGGCTTGCTGCAAGGCACCCGAAGCCAACCCTGCCGCCTGCTTGAACCCCGCCAATGCACCCTGCGCAGGCGCTTGATCCGGCTCGAACACCGCCAACAGCCTGTCCTGGCGCAAGTCTTGTTGCGCCAGCGCGAGCGCCAGCCAAAACTCCACGCCGTAAGCCATACCGGGCCCTCGCCAGGGCATAGTATCGGCCTGGCCCAGGAAATCGGCCACCTCGCTGGCATCAGCCGGACGGCCCTCCACGCAAATCTCGATCCGTTCGGCTTCTTCCAAGGGCAACCAAAACGGCCCTTGGCTGCGGCCTTCCGGGTTCAGGAAACGTGGGTCACGCGCGGAGTTTTCACCCCACCCAGCCCGCACACCCCAGCGAGCAAAATCACGGTACGCCCGGCTCACCACCATGCGCAGGCTACGGGTATCGAGAAACTGCTGGCGCAATTCAGTCAGGCGCACCAGCCCGTCCGGCCCGCCAATACGTCGAGCCTGATACATACGCACCAACAGCCACAGTGATTGATAAGCGGCGCGGGTACTACCCACCCGCTGTGGCGCGGCCAATTCGATCTGCAATTTATCGGGGCTGATTGTCATGGTCTGCATTGTGCCGTGGTTACGCGACAGGTGTGGTTATGGTGACAGCCGTTACAGTGGTGACCGCCGTGGCGGCTGATGTGCTCGCAACCCAGCATGGGGGGTTCTAGGATGGCGCTCTTTTCCGAGCATACGTCCCACCCCATGCTGACAACCCGCCTGCTGTGCTGGCTGATTACCTTCGTCCCCCTACTGGTCAAAGCCGGGCCGGCAGAAGTTGCACTCCGTGACGCACTTGATGCTGTATTTAAGCAGGATGACGCGGCTTCCTTCAGTGGCGGTGTACTGACTCAGCGTCGTCGTGCTGGAAAACACTTCAATAACCAGCCAGAACCCAACCCACACCTTCGCCTTGCATGACCGTATCCGTGCTCTGGCCCGCACATACCTGCATAACCCGTAACCCCACCTGAAATGAAAGAGAGATTGTCCATGCGACGTATTGCCGCGCTCTGCGCCAGCTTGTTGTTGCCGCTGATGGCCCATGCAACCGAAATCACAAACCGGCCTGAACTTGGCCAGGAGTTTGAAAAGCTCGGTATTACCGGCACCTTTGTCCTTTATGACGTCACGGCAGACCGCATGGATGTCTACAACCGTGATCGGGCCAATACACCTTACTCGCCGGCATCTACCTTTAAAATCTTCAATACCCTGGCGGGGCTAGAGAGTGGCGCAGTGCGCAATGTGGACGAGGTCTTTCCTTATGATGGCAAGCCAAAGTTTTTGAAGTCATGGGAAAAAGACATGGGCCTGCGCGAGGCGATGAAGGTCTCCAATCTCTCCGTGTATCAGGTGCTGGCAAAGCGGATTGGCCCGGTACGGATGCAGAGGTATCTCGATTCGGTAGGGTATGGCAATCGCAATATGGGCAATGTGATTGACCAATTCTGGGTGAATGGCTCGCTCAAAATCTCTGCCGTTGAACAATCGCGTTTCCTCGCAAAACTAGCGAAACGTCAGCTGCCCTTTTCAATGCATGCCCTTACGCAAACACGCGAAATCCTGCAGCTCGAAAGAACTGCCAACTATACGCTGTATGGAAAGACGGGGATGGCAGCCAATACCGAACCGGGTACCGGCTGGTGGGTAGGTTGGGTAGAAAAAGAAAACAAAATCTATACCTTTGCACTGAATATCGATCTGACAGACAAAGATGATATTTCGACACGGGCAAAAACCGGCGACCTCGCCAAGCGACTGATAGTGGGCCGACGTGCCCTGACGGTATTAGGCTTGCTCTGACTCCCACAACCACTTGATTGGTGATTCAACAGATCAGCAGCACCCAGGTGCCAACTAAACCGCCCAAGCTGGGCGGTTTAGCATGCCAGCAGGCCAATAAAACGGTCCAGAATCATGAAGTGATCGTCAAACATCTGCGATTCCATCCCCTTCAAAGCGCTGATCGGTACCCAACGCGCAGCCTGTGCATCGTCTGCTGCTTCAATCGTAGGCAGCTCAGATAGCGGCAGTTGATAATAGAAGGCTTGGGTCAGCGTCCGGCCGCGTGTGCTGCGATCCGGGTGGTCAAACAAGGCTTGATCGCACAAGGCTGCGTGCAGCGTGGAATCCGGTACCGCTAGTTTGGTTTCTTCCATCAATTCGCGGATAGACGCTTGGGCAAGTTGCTCGCGTTGGTCCAAAAACCCGCCAGGCAGCGCCCAGCAGCCACGCCCCGGCAGGCCACCACGCTGAATCAACAATACATGTTCGCAACAGCGCACAACCGCATCAGCGGTGACAAACACAGGTGGATAGGGGGCAACCGACCATGCCTTGCGATAATCAACCAGGTAGTTGTACTCAGCCAGTAGTTCGGTAAATGCCTTCGTTTGGGCAAACGTTTGCAGAAAATCACGAACAGGCGGGGGCAACTGGCTGCTGAACGTACTAATCGCCCCGGCATCTTCAAACCATTGCCGGCGCAAATCGGCAGCGTTCAGCCCATTGATGTTGTCGGTATGCACCAGTGGCCAAGTAGGAAAGTCATCAAGATAAGCCGAGCTGGCATCCTTGTAATGCCCAAACAAGCCGACCTTCACCCCCTTGGGTAAAGCTTCGGTAACCGCTTGCAACACCGCCGCGCTCCAACGCGGGCCATTGTAGTAATCGCGCATCGGCACAAAGTACACCCGGTCCACATCAGCACCCAGGCTTGCAGCAATCAACTGCTGCCGCTCTTCCACATTGAATGGGTTGCGCGTACTACGCGGGCTGAATGCCGAGCCCAGCACCACTACCACCTTTGGTGCTTGCGCCAATGCCTGCTGCAATAACGCCAGATGGCTGTTGTGAAATGGCTGGAAACGCCCGATATACACCAACGCGTCAAAATGCATGGCTTTGTTGTCCTGATTTAAGTAGACGGCTCAGCGCATAAAACCAGCTAGCTGGTCTACCGTACCGCAGCCACGCCCATCAATACTGCGCGGCAATCGGCATCTGTCGGCCATTGCCAAAGGCGCGGTTGCGAACCCGGATGATCGGTGGCGCTTGCCGACGTTTGAATTCGGATTTGGCGACCAGATTCAGAATACGGTCGACCGTGGCTTGCCCGCCATCTTGCTGCAACTGCTGCACAAATGCCTTGGCGTTGCGGTATTCATCTGGCCGCAAGCGTGCGCCTTCGATATGCAGCTTGAGGATTTCATCCAGCACCGGGTAAGGCGGCAGTGAATCGGTGTCTTTTTGCCCTTCCGACAATTCAGCGGACGGTTCTTTCTCAATGATAGCGAGCGGAATCAACTCACGACCATGGCGCTGGTTGTAATAACGGGCCAGGGCGAATACCTCGGTTTTGTACAGGTCGCCAATGATATTCAAACCACCATTGGTGTCACCATACAGCGTGCAGTAGCCCACCGAGATTTCAGACTTGTTGCCGGTAGTCAGGAGCAAGTGGCCAAAGTGGTTGGCATACTCCATCAAAATCGTGCCGCGGATACGGGCTTGCAGGTTTTCCACCGTCAACCGCGAGGGGGCTGTGGCGAAGTGGTGCTCGAAACCCGTTCGATAGCTGCCTACCAAATCGGCGATAGGATGTTCAAGCAACAATACGCCAAGGTTGCTGCACAAGTCTGCCGAGTCGGACACACTGCCTACGCTGGAGAATTGCGATGGCATCGTAATGGCGGCAACGTTATCGGCCCCCAGCGCATCCACGGCCAACGCCAGGGTCAGCGCGCTATCTATGCCACCCGAGCTGCCTATCACCACCTTTTGGAAACCGACTTTGGCGGCATAATCACGCAGGCCACGCACAACTTGGCGGTAATAGAACTCGCTGTCTGGCATGACTGCGCTGACCGGCGTGACCAGGACCTGGCTACCCCAATAAAAATGGCCGTCAAAACCCAGTGACTCGATTGCCTCGTCAAACAGCGGCAATTGATGCACCACCCCGTGGGTAGGGTCCACCACGAACGAGCCACCGTCGAACACAATCTGGTCATTGCCACCCACTTGGTTGACATACACCAGCGGCACACCGCTGCGCCGCGCCAAGCCTGCAAATAATTCATGCCGCTGCGCCGGCTTGCCCACGTCACTGGGACTGGCGTTGATGCTGACAATCAGGTCCACCTTGGCATCGGCCAAGGTCTGCAAGGGGTCGATTGCGTAATCGCTGCCCTGATTGTTCCAGGCATCTTCACAAATCAGGAATCCAACCCGCTTACTGCCTAACACTAATACGGCTGGTGTATTGGGGCCGGGTTCGAAGTGGCGGCGCTCGTCGAAGATGTTGTAGGTGGGCAGCAGTTGCTTGTGATAATTCAACACCACCTCGCCTTGCCGAATCACCAACAAGCTGTTGTGCATGGGTTTGCCGATACCGGCATTGGGGGTGACAGCCCCAATTACCAAGGCTGCGGCGGTATGACGCGACAGGTCGATGAGTTGGTCCAGTACCATTTGCTGGCGCGCAAGGAAATTCGGCTCTTCCACCAAGTCCTGTGGGTAGTAACCCGATAGGCAAAGCTCGCTGAAGACAATCAGGTCGGCATTTGCCGACTGGTCAATAGCACGACGGATTCGCGCCAAATTGCCAGTGAAATCACACAGTTTGTAGTTAAGCTGGGCCAGGGTAAGGTTGAGGATCATCTGAGTCAGTTCTACGGTTACTGTTGTTCAATCTCAAATACATCACGTAGGTAGTTCAAGAAGTTGGCGTCTTCACACATGCCCTTCCCTGGGCTATCGCTCACTTTGGCGACTGGCTGGTCATTACACCGCACCAGTTTCATCACAATCTGTAGCGGTTCATGGCCGCAATCGTTGGATAGGCTGGTACCAATGCCAAATCCTGTGCGCACCCTGTCTGCAAAGTAGTGGTAAAGGGCAAAAGCGCCTTCCATATCCAGGCCATCGCTAAAGACAAACATCTTGCCCGCCGGGTCAATGCGCATCTGGTTGTAATGTGCCAGCGCCTTGTCACCCCATATGAAGGGGTCGCCCGAGTCGTGGCGCAAACCATCGAACAGCTTGCAGAAATAAAGATCAAAATCGCGTAGGAAAGCATCGGTGCCAACCACGTCGGTCAGCGCTATACCCAGGTCGCCACGGTATTCATGCACCCAGTGCTCCAAGGCATTGCGCTGAAAATCGCGCAAGCGCGAGCCGAATGCCTGAAAGGCTTGCAAGTACTCATGCGCCATTGTGCCTATCGGGGTCAGACCATAACGCTTGGCCAACAGTACATTGCTGGTGCCGCGCATAAAAGGCGCGGCCTCATGCGCCAGGGTTGCCACCACCTTCTCGTGCCAGTCACGCGAATAACGTCGACGAGTACCAAAGTCGAAAAATACAAAAGGGTTACGCCGCTGGTTACCCTGGGCAAAGTCCTTCAGCAAATTGATCTTGCCGGCCAGCTGCACCTCGCCGCTCGCCCAGCTCGGCTCCTGAGGAAATTGCCGGAAGTAGATCTCGTTGACGATGGCGAGTACATAAATCTCAAACAGCATGCAATGCAGCATCGGCCCCTGCACCCGAATCGCCAACTCGTCGGGCCTATCCTCGGGCACGGTTACCTCGATAAACCGACGCTGCAACTGAAACAAGCGCAGAAAATCGATGAAGTCTGCTTTGATAAAGCGCAACTCACCCAGATAGGCCAACTCATCTTCAGCAAAGCGCAGGCTGCACAAATGGTCTAACTGCGCTTCTATCTCTTCCCGCAGCTTGGCCAACGGCAGGTCTGGCTTGTTACGGCACTTGAACGCGTATTCCGCCTGCGCCGTAGGGTGTTGATGCAGGATGGTCTGCATCATGGTGAATTTGTAGAGGTCCGTATCAAGCAGCGATTGGATGACGGGGTCGATAACACTCATGGTATTTCCTAGGTATAAGTTACTGCTTACCGCGCAATATCGCTGCTTTTAAGAGTGCGCATTCCACGCTCGGTCATTTCAGCAATAAATGCCCGCCCCAGTGCCTCGAAACCTGCTACCGGGCTGGTGCAATCATCCAGCAACACCAACTTGCCGCTATGCGCTACACCAAGGTGGTCAGCAATATCACTCACCGTACTGGCAACACAATGCGACAACGCCTCGCCCGCTACCAGAATGGTATCGGCGGCGGCCAAGCGTGCCAGCAAGTCATGGTTGGGCAAGGTGGCCGGGTCATTCGGGTCTGGCACTTCCGCCTGAATGGCCGAGTAGTGTTCTGTGGCCGGATTTGTGCCCTTGGTCACGTAATTGACCGTCTTCAGATGCTTGCGTCCCCATTGGCTTAACGCATCAAACAGCCCGACATGCACACCATGGCCCCAGCTGCCAATCAGGCAGTGTTCCGGCCAGATGATCAACTGATGCCGCCCTCGTTCCGCCAAGGCCTGTACATAAGCTAAGCTGGTCGCTTGCTGATCTGGATCGCGCGCTCGCCACACACCACCGACCACATCGGCTGCACTGATCACGGTGAAAGGCACTGGCGACTCACCCACTGCATTGCACCACCAGACACCATGTGCGATATCGAGCGGGTTGTGGCTATCCAGCGTGACATGGATGGCATCGATACGATCTCCCATCCGTGCCATTAACGCCGCCACCCTGTTCAGGTCGGCGCTGGCCCCCTTCACTGGTAACGCTGCGCCAGGGATATCGCAGAAATCGTTTTGCGGATCGATGATCAGTAGTTGCGTATTGCCCAAAGAATGCATTGCCGGTCTCCTCGACCTTGCGCAGTTGGATAGGCGTATTCTGACCAACTTATTCGCCTTGGTGCATAAAAGCCTACTGATACCTGACAAGGCGCATCGCTTTGAGCTGGTCGCCTTAGAACCTGTCTAAAGTCTGCTGCGCGTCGGCAATATGGCGTTGAAAACACCCTCTGAATGCTCATTTACCACTCGTAAACTCTGCTTCTTCGGTTGTTTTCGCCTTATCTTGCACTAGCTCGCGAGACTTTAGACAGGTTCTTAGATGTGTTTACCCGAGCCGCCCTTCGACCATAACCGCATCGCCACCCATGACGTACAGCGGCTGCGCGACAAATCGAGCTATTCCCCACTACCCTGTCACCCGCTCCCTCCCTTGTTCACACTTACCGAGCTGCAACAAACCAACGAACGTTTCCTGGATACGGCACTCGACAAAAGCATCTTCCGCCGCAAGCTGCCGGAATTGGATTTTTTTGAAGCCGTACCTGACGCGATACGCCAGGGCAAGCATTGGCCCGCCCAGTTGTAACGGCTACGGGCAAATAAACGGCTGGCCCTTTTCGACAAAACGATGTGAACACTCGGCCGACGTCTGCTGCGCTTCAGTCAGATGGGAGCAAAACGATGGCGTCAGGATTACCCATCCGCGCCCAACTTTACCTGCCGCCAATCCAAATCAAACCTGGCCAGATATTTTCTTAGTCTGTCGGCATCGTTGGCTTTGGCCTTTTCCTGCCGTGACACATCAAACAAGCGGCGACCAGCATCGGATAACGAACTCGCCTGCTGGCAAACCTGAACCACCCGCTCTAGCTGCAGGCGATCGAATAAATCCATTTCATCCACGCGTGCACCCAATAAATCGGCAAGCGGACTTTCTATCTGGCCACTCCAGGCATGTTGCAAACGGCAAATCTCTTCATCGACGCCGGCTTCAGTGATTCGCCCAGCCTCAGCAAGCGTCGCCATGCGGGTTACGGAAGCCGAAAGCTCGCGGAAGTTACCCGACCATTTGGCTGCAGGTGACACAGCAAACCGTAAATAGGCGCGCTTGGCTTCCGCATTGAAGCGCACCTGCCCCCCTTGGTCGCGAGCGAATCGGTCTAGCTCAAATAACAGATTGGGTTCGATATCTTCGGTTCGTTGAGCAAGGCTTGGCAACTCGTAGGTCCACAGATTTATCCGTGCGTATAAATCCTCACGAAACCTACCCTCGGCTACCCATTGTTTAAGGTCTCGCACCGTCCCGGCAATCAACTGGAAGTCACTTTCCACTTCACGATCACTGCCCAATGGGAAGAAACGCTTTTCCTCTATGGCTTTCAGCAGCATCGCTTGTTCGTCCAAGCCCAGCTCACCAATTTCATCCAGAAACAGCAAGCCGCCATCAGCACTGCGCAGCAAGCCCGCCCGCTCCGTCTGCGCCCCGGTGAATGCGCCTTTCACATGGCCAAACAAAGCCGACATCGCACTATCGCCACGCAACGTCGCGCAATTTACCTCCACAAAACGGCCTGCAAGCTGATGACGCGCTTTCTTCATTTCGTAAACCCGCCGCGCCAGAAAGGATTTGCCAGCACCAGTCGGCCCATAAAACAGCATGGGTGCTTTTGAACGTACCGCCACACGCTCGATTTGTTCGATCATCCGGTTGAAACTAGCGCTACGCGTAGCAATACCCGATTTTAGAAACGAAACCGTCTCTTCATGCTCACGTGCAAACCGAGCGGCAATCTTGTTGTATCGGGACAGGTCCAGGTCAATCAGTGAATAACGTCCCTCAACACCCTCACCCTCTCGCTTCCGCGGCGGGGAGGTCTGTACCAGCCTGGCGGGTAGATAACGCGCCTCAGCCAATAGAAACCAGCAAATCTGGGCAACGTGTGTGCCGGTGGTGATGTGAATCAGGTAGTCCTCAGCTTCGGTATCGAAAGCATAGCCATGGGCAAAGTCATGCAATACGGCATACATCTCTTCGAAATCCCATGGGTCCCGCAGGTTGATTTCGACACTCTTCACCACCGTTTCAGGCGATATGGTTGCAATGTCCTCCTTCAAGCGCTCGAACAATCCACGGCTGCGTGTGTCGTGCAGCAGTTCTATCCGATCAACCAATAAATCATCCTGCTGGCACAGCCCCACGGTAGGCCGCCACTTCTCCCAGCGCTGGCCGCCTTTGCCCACGTAATCGAGCACCGTGCCGGCAAATCCCACTACGACTGTTTTCTTCATTTTCATTCTTATCTTTTTAGATAAATACCTATCTTTTTATATTGTAAATCCATCAATCCTAAATTGAGGTAACTTTTCAAACAATAGAAAAATCTGATTAGAAACAATTACTTAAATAAATAAATCCTCAAACAAGGATAGCTGGCACACATTTCGCAATACCTATGCTGCGTCTCTCGAATATACGGCGCAGAAAGTAAGCAAATGAAAATCGACCAAACAGCATATCAATCACTTGCCATCACGCTGAAATGCCTAGCGCCAGCACACGCAGAACGATGGCTGTATTTACTGGCGCATGACGCGAAGCGGTGGCAAAAGATTTCGCCTTTCGACGCATGGCCAAACACTGGTGTCACCCAGCAATGGCCAGCTACAGGCTTGGCAGTGTTGATCCAGCGTTTGTTGGCCTCGTCGCTGGCCAGGCAAGAGGTGGCTGTATTGGATACCTATTACGGCCAGTGTTATCGAGCCCAGTTAAATGAAATGCTCAGTGTTTGCCCATTGCCCAACCGGCCCGGCGCTTATCGCGTTGAGGCCGCGCTGCTCGAAGGGTTCATCTCCATCATTCCCGGGCACCTTGCTTTTCTATGCAACCACGAGGAAGGCCAAGCCTTATGGGGATGGGAACAACTGGAACAACACTGTGCCCTGCAAGACGTAAAGCGCACGTTGAGGTAATACCCATGCAAAGCGGAAAACAAAAACGTGGAGCCATGTTGGCGCAGCGGATAGGTCGTAAAACCAAGGCGGAAGCCAATGGAAAGGCGTTGGTACTGGGTAGCACTTACCAAGACTTGGCTTTTGCCTGCCGTGACTGTGGCGCACGACAAGTATGGGCAGCAGACCAGCTGCAATGGTGGTACGAAACCACCACGGGCATGATGTATTCCACGACGGTACGGTGCCCGACTTGCCCGCGAGAACGCCAGCTGGCCTGCGGCGGACGATAAATTACGTACTGCTAGTAACCTTCGGACTACTGGCAGTACCCGGTAACTGATTGAAAGCAACAACATGAACAACTACAACCTTCTTTCCGTTGAAGACGGTGCCCCCATCAAGATGTGGACAAAAGGCGTACCCGTAGAGGAGGAAGCCCGTCAGCAACTGATACAGACTGCCAAGATGCCCTTCATCTACAAGCATCTGGCCGTCATGCCAGACGTGCACCTGGGTAAAGGCTCGACTATCGGCAGCGTCATCCCCACATTGGGGGCCATTATCCCTGCGGCGGTAGGCGTAGATATTGGCTGCGGGATGATGGCTGCCCGCACCACGCTGACGGCAGCCGATCTACCCGATAACCTTGCCGGCCTGCGCTCAGCAATCGAAGCGGCGGTACCGCATGGAAGAACCATGGGTAAACGCGATAAAGGTAGTTGGGATACCCCGCCCGAAACGGTGGACGCAATGTGGGGTGAGTTGGCGGAAGGCTTCAAGCGCATCACCGATAAACACCCGCGTATCAAGAACACCAACAACCACAAGCACCTTGGAACACTTGGTACCGGCAACCACTTCATCGAGGTATGCCTGGATGAAGAAAACCGCGTCTGGTTTATGTTGCACTCAGGTTCACGCGGGGTCGGTAACGCCATCGGCAACCTGTTCATTGAACTGGCCCAGGCCGACATGCGCCAACACATCGCCAACCTGCCGCACCGCGATCTGGCTTATTTCGAGGAAGGCAGCCAGCACTTCAATGACTATATCGAGGCAGTCGGTTGGGCGCAGGACTTTGCCCGACGCAACCGCACCGTGATGATGCAAAACGTGATTGCCGCTGCACGCAAGATCATCACCAAGCCCTTCACGGCTGGTGTGGAAGCCGTGAACTGCCACCATAACTATGTTCAGAAGGAAACCCACTTTGGGCAAGAAGTGCTGGTAACCCGTAAGGGCGCGGTGTCGGCACAGAAGGGCCAGCTCGGTATCATCCCCGGTTCGATGGGCGCGAAGAGTTTCATCGTCCGCGGGTTGGGAAACGAAGAAGCCTTCTGTTCATGCAGCCACGGCGCAGGTCGAACCATGAGCCGGACGCAAGCCAAAAAACGCTTCACGGTTGAAGACCAGATCAAAGCTACTGCCCATGTGGAATGCCGAAAGGACGAAGACGTGATCGACGAAATTCCGATGGCTTACAAAGATATCGATACGGTGATGACAGCGCAGTCAGAACTCGTGGAAGTAGTTCATACCCTGCGGCAGGTGGTGTGTGTAAAAGGGTAACACAGGCAAAAGTAGCATCACCCGGTGGGCGCTGAACAAGTTTCAACGTTCAGCACCCACCAGATGATTCAAGACTATTTCGCTTGCTGAGCTTTCAACGTATTTACCTCTGCGCGCAATGTCTTCACTTCTGCCAACAGCAATGCAACGACACCAGGCACATAAACTTGTTTCAAGCCTGATTCAGACGTAATTACCAAACGTGGATCGGCTTGTTCAACATTTTGGGCAATCAAACCCAGCGCCTTTATATTGCTGTCATTCCACGTAAAGGAATAAGGTTTTAAGCGGTCAATAGTTCCTGATACATCACCTAGCGGTTCAATCGAGTTCTTTAACTTTTGGTCACTCCAAGACCCAGACAAACAATGCCAACCGCGACAATCAACTACAGATTCTTTCTTTTCTCTTTCTGGCTCAGCCGCATTGACTGAAGCAAGCATAGAGAGTGAAAGGCAAAGCATCAGATTGAATGTTTTTGTTTTCATTTAAATCCCTTTTTTGTAGAAGCCAGCACATAATAAACACTAACGGTTGTATTATTGTTACAACCGTGTCTTATGTTTAGTGGCTGCAAATACAGACTATATGGCAGACGGCCTATTTAAGGCGCAGACCGGACAAGAGAAAGCACCTCGAAGCGAGCATTTCCTGGCTTAGTGTTAAATAAGCCTTAACATTCTAATTTATCCCGAGAATAACTACTGTACTTGCTGCACCCTCAACCCGTTTACCTCAGCGCGTAACGACTTCACTTCTGCCAGTAATAAGGCAACTACACCGGGGAAATTAACTTGTTTAAAGCCAGATTCAGTTGTTTGTACCAAGCGTGGATCTGCTTGTTCAACATTTTGGGCAATCAAGCCCAACGTCTTGATCCCGCTATCATTCCACCTATAGGTATACGCACTTAAATGCCCAATGGTCCCGGACACATTTTCAAGTGGCTCAATCGTATTCTTCAGGTTTTGGTCGCTCCAAACCCACCCTAGACAATTCCAACCACAGTTTGCGTAAGGTGATTCTTTTTTCTCTTTTTCTTTATCTGCTTCAGCAGCATTTACTGCTGTCAACATCGAAAGAAATAAGCACAATGCCATCGTGAACCCTGCTTTTTTCACTTTAAGTCCCTTGTAATTTTTAGTATTTGATGTGCCCTGCATAGCAAATGCAGTCAGATGTCTTTTTAACACAGCCATGCACTACGTCAATTAAGTATGAAAAATATATAAATATGGACGCTGACCATCTAATTCATGACAATTAAAAATTGCTTAATTTTCATACTTATAACCATTATCCATTGAAGCATGCACCCCTCCTCTTTCGTACCGGTGTAAGTAATTATATTTTTTATATTCACTCTTACGCCAGCATTAGAGTGCTACTTCACACCTAGGCTTCACCATTAAAATACTGTCGAATACGATGACAAACCAAGCAACTACCTGGATTAACCAAGAAACAACCCATCCGATGAACGCCAAAACACCACAACAAAACTTAATCGAACTCGATGGCTCGCAAGGCGAGGGTGGCGGCCAAGTTCTGCGCACCGCATTGGCGCTGTCAATGATTACGAGAACGCCTTTCAAGATTGAACGCATTCGCGCCAAGCGCAGCAAACCCGGCTTGCTGCGACAACATCTCACCGCAGTACAAGCGGCAGCCGCTATTTCTGGTGCGCAGGTGCAGGGAGACGAATTGCATTCCACAACCTTATACTTTCAGCCC
>NZ_PDZH01000103.1 GCF_002735695.1 Chitinimonas sp. BJB300 | reverse complement strand
CTACCATCGCCGACAAGCCCGTTGCTGTCGCCGCACCAAACGTGCTCAGCAAATAGTCGGTGTACAAATCGAGTTCTTTGTTCTTCATGGCGACAGGTTATCGTATGCACTGCGTAACATCAGTTATCAAGCTCGACCGGGCCAGTGGTCAGCACCAAGTAATCGACAATCATTGGGTGCGTTTGACGGAGGCCGATGACGACAATGTGCCGACCCATAGCTTGTTGCCCTTGAAGGCATGGCTGGTGCACCGTGATGCGTTGCTTGGCCGTACCGATGTGGGTGTGTGGTTTGCACCCGATGACGAGCCGGAAACCTTGGGTAGCGATGCGGCAAAGTTACGTGTCATCGCAATCGACTTCCCAGCGTTTACTGACGGCAGGGGGTTTAGCATTGGTCGGCTTCTGCGCGAGCGGTACGGTTTTCTGGGGGAATTGCGCGCGGTGGGCGATGTCTTCCAGGACACGCTTTTTTACCTGCGACGCTGCGGATTTGATGCCTTTGAAATTCGTGCTGACAAGGACGCGGATGCTGCCGCCAAGGGGCTGAACGACTTCAGCAATGCCTACCAGGGCGCGGTTGATGAACCGCAGCCATTGTTTCGCCGCAGAGGCGCCTGATCATGGCAGGCAAGGTCTATTTGATTGGTGCGGGGCCCGGCGCGGCGGACCTGATTACCGTGCGTGGCATGCGTTTGTTGCAGCAAGCCGATGTCGTGCTGTTTGATGCGCTGGTGCAGCCTGAAATGCTGGGCTATTGCACACAGGCGGAGCGGGTTGATGTGGGTAAGCGCTGTAATCTGGCCTCGACCCAGCAACGTTTCATCAACAAGATGCTGGTGGATGCCGCCAACAAGCACGCCCTGGTGGTACGCCTGAAGGGGGGCGACCCAATGTTGTTCGGCCGTGCTCAGGAAGAGCTGAATGCATTGGATGAGGCTGGCATCGAGTACGAGATTGTGCCCGGTGTGACGGCAGCTTTGGCTGCCAGTGCCGGTGCTGGTGTATCGCTCACCAGTCGTGGTGTGGCGCGTAATGTCTTGTTTGCCACCGCCCGAGTTGGGCAGGGCGAAGACCCGACCGATTGGGTACGGCCCGTAGTCGCGGCAGATACTGCCGTGCTGTACATGGGCGTGAAGCAGGCGGCGGAAGTTGCCGCAGCGCTGCTGGCCGGCGGTATGCCCGCCAGCACGCCGTTGTTGATCGTAGAGAATGCCGGGTTGCCGAATGCACGGGAGTGGCCGCTAACGTTGGCTGATTTGCCCGTGGCGGCCAACTGGCAATTGGCAGGCCCGGCCATCCTGATGATAGGCGAGGTGTACCGCGCCAAGCTGGCCTTGGACAAACCAATCGCAATGGGTAGACAAGCCTGACTTGATCGAATGCAAAATGGCTGCATCTCGTGATGCAGCCATTTTTTTGCGTTTTGCTTGGATGCTCCTAAGAACCTAGTTTACCGATCTGTCACTAGCAGTTGTCAGCAGGGTGAAGCGCAGCACAGAAACCCGAATGTACATAGAGTACATGAGGCTGCGAACTTCTTGGTGCGAAGCACCGTAGCAGTTCGGCGTCCCCCTTGCGGTGGCTGTCGAGCAGCACATGAGCCCTGATCATGGCTGCGCAGCAAGATCGTAAGCAGGTTCTAAGAACCTGTCTAAAGTCTGCTGTGCGTCAGCAATACGGCGTTGAAAACACCCTCGGAATGCTCATTTACCAATCGTAAACTCCGCTTCCTCGGCTGTTTTCGCCTTGTCTTGCTCTAGCTCGCGAGACTTTAGACAAGTTCTAAGTACGCGTGGCTTCTGCCAGCAGCCCATCCACCTTGGCGCGGCGTTTGAGCTCGCGTTGTTGTTGACTCACGATATCGGCATCCAGCACACGGTACAGGGCAAGGCATAAGCCCAGCATCAAAACGGCAAAGGGTAGAGCGGTGATGATGACCATCGCCTGTAATCCCTTCAGCCCGCCCGATAGCAGCAATACGCTGGCAATGCCCGAGATCATCAGGCCCCAGCACATTTTGAGCCACCCGGAAGGATTGGCTGCACCACCGCTGGACAACATACCCAGCACATAAGTGGCGGAGTCAGCTGAGGTAACGAAGAACACAGCCAGCAGCAGCAAAGCGATCAGCGACAACCATTGCGCCATGGGCAAATTGGCGAACAGGTTAAACAACGCGCTGGCGATATCAGCTTGCACGGCGGCGACCATCGGTGCGCCATCGAATATCGCTTGATGCAGGCCTGTGCCGCCAAAAATGGCAAACCATGCAAAGCTCAGCAGGGTAGGGGCGAGCATGACGCCAAGTACGAATTCACGAATGGTGCGGCCGCGTGAAATGCGGGCGATGAACAGGCCGACAAAGGGCGACCAGGTAATCCACCAGGCCCAATAGAACACCGTCCAATCCTTGACCCAGTTGTCACCTACAAACGGGGTAAGCTTCAGGCTGGTGCTCAAGAGATTGTTCAGATAGCTGCCCAGCGTGGTGGTGAAGACATCGAGAATGAACAGCGTGGGGCCACAAACAAGCACTAGCAGTGCAAGCGCGGCAGCTAAGCCCAGGTTGGCATTGCTGAGCCACTGTATGCCACGTTGCAGGCCAGTCATGGCGGACGCAAGAAAAACCACGGTAGTAACCGCAATCACCAAGAGCTGGGTGGTCGTGTCGTTTTGGATGCCGAACACGACCTGCAGCCCAGTGGTGATTTGCAGTGTGCCCAGCCCCAGCGAGGTGGCGACACCAAAGGCGGTGCAAAGAATCGCCAATGTATCGATGCTATGTCCGATGCCGCCTTGGGCATGGTGGCCCAGCAGCGGCTCAAGCGCAGCGCTGAGCAGCGCGGGCCGCTTTAGATTGAACTGGGTATAGGCAAGGGCCAGCGCCACGATGCTGTAAGCTGCCCACGGATGCAGGCCCCAATGGAAAAAAGCCTGCCGCATGGCTTCGCGCCCCGCTTGTGCGGTCAGCGCCTTTACCCCGGCAGGTGGACTGGCGTAGTGCGACAGGGGCTCGGCTGCGCCGTAAAATACCAAGCCGATACCCATCCCTGCGGCAAACAGCATCGCAAACCAACTCAGGTACGAGAATTCAGGTTTTGCATCGATACCACCAAGCCGAATCTGGCCAAAACGGCTGAGCGCCAGAAACGTGGTAAACAACAAAAAAGTCAGCATCGACAGCAGATAGAACCAACCGAATCGGTCCAGGGTTTGGTTCAGGAGAAATTGGGTAATGCTGGATAACTGGCTGGGAGCAACGATTCCCCAGCCCAGAAACAGGCCGACGAGTGCCAGTGAAAGACGGAATACCATGCTTATCTCCGGTTGTGCTGCTTCGCCGGTTTTTCCTATGCGGAAAGTGAGATGCCAACCGTGAAAACACAGCAACAACAAGAGCGAAACAGCGATTGAGAACGGATGAGCAGGAGCCGGGAGGCTCCAAAAGTTGATCGTTTACGACGGGACGATCGATGCAAACCCAAGGGCTGCAGAGAAGTGAAAAACAGTCGAAAAAATCAAAATTGAGACGGATTCCTCAATTTTATATTTGCAAGTCATTGACTAAAAAGGGATTTAAGTTTGTAGGAATTGCTGGCATTTGTAAACCCGGGTTAGCCGCCATGCTATGTCGGGGCTCCCAAATCATGTCTTTGTTCAGGCGCTGCCGTTACAATCCAACCTTCCAGCGAGTCGATCTTACCGGGGAGGCCGTAGTTTGATTGCGTCGTTGCCCAGCCTGCCTGAAGTAAACAAAGCACGGCATCGAGACGGTCGGCACTGCCGTCGTTGATAAGTGATTGCATCAGTTCGGTATCGTCGATGACCAGCTGTAAACCAAGTGGGTGTTTGCCGGTAGTGAGCGCTTGTACGATCTGGGCGCGGCGCATCTGCCGCATTAACGTCTGCTTGGCTTTGTCATCGCTTTTGTAGCTGGCGCTGCCGATCATCGAACGGGCGAGGAGCGCTGGATAACCTTCCAATGCCACTCTGTAGCGATCCCCCTCGTGTAGTCCCGATATGTGTACGCCTGCCGCTAGGAGGCGAGGTGCACCTTTCTTCAGCATGAAGGCCACGGGCGGATTAACCCATTTCATTGAGGGGCTAGAACGCGCAACCAGGTCGGTGGCACGATGGGCGAATTTTTGTCCGGCCGGGCGATTGGCGCAGAAGGCTTTGAACTGGGTCACCAGCTCATGGCGGGATTGCTGCGCGATGTGCTGCATCAGTGCATCCCATTGGTGTGGCCATTGCAGTGCTTCGACCAGTTCCCGTGGAAAGCCGAACGGGAAATCGCAAGCTGCTAGCCATGGTCCTGGCTGAGCCAACAGGGTTTCGAAGGCGTCGAAATCATGGAGGTGAAGTATGGTTTGCAGCTGAATCTGATTGGCTGCCAATTTGCCTTGTGCCACCGTAATGGCTTTGTTTTTGCTGGGGCGGCTGGTGAAGTCGATACCGAAGAGCAACATGCTTGGCTGAAGAGTTAAGCGATGGGCGGTTGAATCAGTTTAGGGAATTCCCCAGTCTGGTGCTGGGGGGGCGCGACTACAATCGTGCCCGTGTAGTCGTAATTGGCTGTACTACCGGTTTGTAGCGCACCTGTTTTTCGCGCTCCAGGACGTGTCTCACGTCACGCACAGCGGGTAGGAAAGTGGTGCAGCAAGCAAGCCGATAAATAGGTTTTGAGTGTTTACCCGCCCAGGGTACAGCGAATCTGGCATGCCTTGGGCGGCTGAGATCTACCAACGAGAGGATGACTGTGAAAAAGACCCATATATTTGCGCTGACAGTAACGACGGCATTGGTGCTGGCAGCTTGCGGCAAAAAGGAAGAGACCCCGGCTGCCGGTGTGTCTGCCGCTGACGTGCAAGTCGTGAAACTGGGTTTCTCCGCCCCGCTGACAGGCCCGCAGGCACACTACGGCAAGGGTTACCAGAATGGCGTTACGCTGGCGATTGAGGACGAAAATGCCTTGAATCCTGAAATCGGCGGCAAGAAAGTAAAGTTCGAACTGCTGGCTGAAGATGACCAGGCCGACCCCAAAGCGGGTGCGCAAGTTGCGCAAAAGCTGGTTGATAGTGGTGTGATCGGGGTGATCGGCCACTTCAATTCCGGTACCTCGATTCCGGCTTCCAAGGTGTACTCCGACGCCGGGATTCCGCAGATTGCCATGGCAACCGCGCCGGCCTACACCCGGCAAGGTTTCAAGACCACTTTCCGTTCGATGACCAACGACACCCAGCAAGGTAGTGTGCTGGGCAAGTATGTTGTGGAAAAGTTGGGCGCAAAGAAGATCGCCATCATTGATGACCGCAGCGCCTACGGCCAGGGCTTGGCTGATGAATTCGAAAAGGCAGCCAAAACCGCGGGCGCCAAAATTACCAAGCGTGAGTTCACCAACGATAGGGCTACTGATTTCTCCAGTATCCTCACCGCGATCAAAGGTACGCCGCCAGATGTCATCTTCTATGGTGGTGCGGATTCCCAATCGGGGCCGATGGCTATTCAGCTCAAGCGTCTAGGTTTGAAAGCGCCGTTGGTGTCGGGTGAAATGACCCGTACCGATAGCTTCCTGCAACTTGCAGGCACGGCTGCGGAAGGCAGTATCGCCTCGTTGGCGGGTTTGCCCATGGAAAAAATGCCCGGTGGCAAGGACTTCGAAACACGCTACAAGGCCAAGTACCAGGAAATGGAGATCTACACCCCTTACGGTTACGACTCCACTCGCCAGATGATTGCCGCCATGAAGAAAGCCAACTCTGTAGACCCTAAGGTCTATTTGCCTGTGCTGGCCAAGGAAAGTTATGCGGGTGTGACTTCTTCCGCGATTGCCTTTGATGAAAAGGGTGATTTGAAGGATGGGGGTATCACGGTGTACAAGGTGGTGGGCGGCAAATGGACGGTGTTGGAAACACTGGGCGGCCAATAATCTCGTTTTGCGTGGATTGAAATTAAAAAGCGCGGCGTATAAAAAAAGCCGCGCTTTTTATTGCCTGTTCGGTCTCGACATCATTCCCCGCCAGATGATTCACGCCCGAGCCGTGCAGTCCATGCCAGTGCTTCTACCTGCATGCGATTCAAGTCATCTAGACTCAGCTTGCCAAGCTGTGCCAGCCGTTCTTCGGTATAGCTGGGTTCGTCTTGTTCCATGCCTTCCACCAATTGCAGCAATTGGCCCAGCCAGCCGCTGCGTTCCAGCAAAGCGCGATGTACGGTTTCTTCCAGGCTTAATGCTTGTAGCAGCGTGGGCATGGGTTGGCCAAACAGGGCATCGACCAGGCTGAGCATGCCAACCATAAAGGCCCGTTCGGATAGCGGCCTATCGGTGGGCTTTAGGGCTTTCACCAACAGCTCCATCAGGTAGCCACGCACTACAGCTGTTTGTACCAGCGGGTCGGCAGCCGAATTGCCACCTGATTGCTGGGCAAACACCATGATTTGCACCCAACGGTGCAACTGAGCCCGGCCTAGTAAAGTAATGGCGGTGCGTACGCTGGCAACTTTACGCGGTAAACCAAATGTCACCGAATTGACGAGCCTTAGAAGATGCACGGTCAAATCCGGGGCTTGTTTGAGTGTGATTTCAAGCTCGCCGATCTCTGCATCTCCGGCAACCTGGCCCAGCAGTTTCAGCAGTAGCATGGATGAAGGCTGTACGGGCTTGCCGCTCAGGATAGTGGGGCGGGCAAAGTAATACCCCTGGAACAAGTCACAGCCCAGGCCATGGCAAAAATCATGTTGTTCTGGCGAGTCGACTTTTTCGGCCAGGATATTCACTCCGAACGGCTTTAGCGCCTCTACCAAAGCGGCAGTTGCGGCTGCCGGCATGGCCAGCACATCCAGTTTCACCACTTCCAATAGTGGCAACAGGGCCTGTTGGGCTTCGCCAAAGGTGATGACATCATCCAGAGCGAGTCGATAGCCCGCCGTCTTTAGTGCTTTGCAGCGTTCGATGACCGCGGGGGTAAGCGTAACGGTTTCCAGGATTTCCAGTACGACACGCTCACGCGGCAGGACTTCAATGACCTCGCTCATCAACAATGGCTCGGACAGATTGATAAAGCCGAGTTTGTCTTCCAATACCGACTGCAAGCCCAAGCCACTAAACGCATGCTGCATGACTGCGGCGGTGGCGGCGACATCATCGGTAACCGTGGCTGAGTTTTGTTGGCTGGTGCGAAACAACAATTCGTAGGCCACGAGTTCGCGTTGACGGCCGACGATAGGCTGGCGAGCGAGGAAGAATTTAGGGGGGGACATATACGCACAGACTAAGTAAGTTGCTTTCATCCTAGAACTTGCCTGGGCTGATTTCACCTTTGGTGCAAGCGATCAAGACAGTTAATTGGTAAATGTCACCTACCTTGATTTGGTGGTGTATGGCCTATCCTCAAATAGGAGGCCACTACAACTACATGTCTATCGTCGATCAGCTTACCCGTCACGAATGGCCATATTTGCTGGGTATATGCGCCATTTTGCTGGCTGCTTTGTATCGCTTTCGTCCTGACGAGCGACGCAACGTGCTGCTTACGCTGCTGTTTCTTGCCCTGGGTATTGCCGGTTTGCTTGTCGCGCAATTGGCGGCTTCGTTGGAAATGAGCCAGGGTGCAGCTGTCCTGAAGGAAATTTTCACCATACTGCTGGGCTTAGTGGTGATTCGCCTTTTTGGTCTTGCGCTGTTTCGTTTGCTGCTAGTCAGCATGCGAGTTCAAACTCCACGCATTCTAGAAGATGTAGTGGTGATACTGGCCTACCTTGCCTGGGGGATGGTGCGGCTGCGTTACGCCGGTCTTGACTTGAGCCAGTTGATTACGACATCGGCGGTGCTTACTGCTGTCATCGCTTTTGCTATGCAGGACACGCTGGGTAACATCCTTTCCGGGGTAGCCCTGCAGTTGGATGAGTCACTGGAATTGGGCCAATGGGTGGTGTTGTCGGATGTGTCAGGCAAAGTATTGCAGGTGGGGTGGCGCTCTACTCTGCTTGAAACACGCAATGGTGAAACCGTGGTGGTGCCCAATGCCTGGTTGATGAAAAACAGCTTTCGGGTTCTGGGCAAGCGCTTTATCGGCCATGGCATGCTTTGGCGACGCTGGGTTTGGTTCGATATCGCCTGGGAATTGCCCCCTGCCAAAGTTATCGCTGTCATACAAAACGCCATTCTCGATGGGCGCATCCATGGTGTTTCGAGCGAGCCGCCTGCCCAGGCCATTTTGATGGAGACGCGTGACGGGGTTGCCCGTTACGCCCTACGCTACTGGCTGACAGATTTTACCGCCGACGACACCACTGATTCGCAAGCTCGGGCCCACGTGCTGACGGCGCTAGTGCGGTATGGTATTCCACTGGCGAGCTCGACCCAAAACGTACTGATGACCAAGGACAACGACAAGACTGCTGCTCAGCGTCAGTCCATCGATATCCAGCGTCGAATGGATGCCCTTGAAGGTGTCACCCTGTTTGCTGATTTCACTGCCGAAGAACGTCGCCATCTTGCCGAACAACTGAGCTTTGCACCTTTCGAAGAGGGTGACGTTATCAGCCGACAAGGTGCAGTGGCGCACTGGCTTTATATTCTCACCTGTGGTGAAGTCGATGTTTGGCGTGACTACGGTACGCCGATCGCCGAAAGACTGGGTCGGATCAAGTCGTGCGGCTTCTTCGGCGAAATGGGGTTGATGACCGGTGCGCCGCGTACGGCCACAGTAGTTGCAGCCTGCTATGTTGAGTGCTACCGGCTCGATAGGGTCAGCTTTGAAGCTATTCTGACTGCACGCCCAGCCCTCGCCGACGCGCTATCGCATATCTTGGCAGAGCGGTTGAACGACAACCACCTGCATTCCGTCACGCAAACCGACATTCCTGCACCACCGCGTGAAGCTGAGCTGCTGGAAAGGATACGGCGTTTCTTTGGTCTGTAACGCGTGCGAATTGATTAGAATCTACGTGCTCCCTATTTCGCTTGCGGACCTACCCCAATGAGAAAGCAATACCACCTTCGCCCAGGCCCGCAGGGGCTGCGTGCATGGGATGTACATCGCCTGATCGAGTTGACCGAGCACTTGCCGGTAAGGCAGGTGCCGCTGAGTGCCATTCAGGAACTCGACGAGCCTTATTGGTTTGCCGAGGGTGGTATCGAACCGACATGCCGTGCCGTGGCTGAGCATGCCTGTTTGATGGCGGAGGCTGATTTGTGCTATCCGGTGATTTTGTCGTCAAATGGCCGTGTCATGGATGGCATGCACCGTATTGCCAAGGCTGCGATGCAAGGCGAGGCTTACATTCTTGCGGTGCAGTTCGAACACGACCCGGAGCCGCACTATGTGGGCGTCCACCCGGATGACCTGCCGTATTGAACGGCTGCGCAGTAAGATCGTAAACAGCGTCTAAGAACCTGTCTAGAGTCTGCTGTGTGTCAGCAATATGGCGTTGAAACACCCTCGGAATGCTCATTTACCACGCGTAAACGCCGCTTCCTCGGCTGTTTTCGCCTTATCTTGCCCTAGCTCGCGAGACTTTAGACAGGTTTAAGGAAAGCGATGCAGAATAAATATGCGAGGAGTGGCCGGTGACTAATGACAACATGCTATTAGTTCGGGTTGCTGTTCTGTCTGACATTGATGTCCTGTTCGAAATCAGAACCAGCGTGCGAGAGAATCATCTGTCCATGGAGGAGCTAACCCATCTGGGTATTACAGCGCAGACACTTCCCGCAATGCTGAGCGGCGCGGGACGTGGTTGGGTGGCTGAGCAGGCTGGCAGCGTCATCGCTTTTGCCATGGCAGATTCGATGGAAGCAACCGTATTTGCGATGTTTGTCAGGCCGGAATGGGAGGGTAAAGGCGCAGGGCGGCAGCTCATGCAAGAGGCAGAGCAATGGCTGTTTGCACAGGGCTGTGAAGAAGTCTGGCTATCTACCGACAGTGACCTTGCGGTTCGCGCCAATGGGTTTTACCGGCACCTTGGTTGGAAAGACGAAGGTCGTCAGGAGGATGGTCAAACACGGTTTACGAAAAGGCGGCCATGCGCCTAGTTGCGCATCACAATCGGTCAAGCCTATTCAAAGACTGTTGCATGAGCGATGGCCTGGCTTGCGAGGCTTTGAACAGGGTTTTGAATCGACCGGATGATTGTTGGCAGATCATTCTGCCGGTGGCGGCTCGCGAAACAAGCCGGGCGTGAGGTCATGCTTCTGCAGCAAGCGGTAAAATTCGGTGCGATTGCGCTCGGCCAGCCTTGCTGCATCGGCGACGCTGCCGTCGGTAAGCTTGAGCAGCCGTACCAGGTAGTCACGTTCGAAGCGTTGTTTGGCTTCGCTGTAGCTGAGTACTTCCACTGCCGGCACGCGCAGAGCCCGTTGCACCAACGAGAGTGGGATGATGGGGGAGGTGGCCAGCGCACAGACTTGTTCCACCGCGTTGTAAAGCTGACGCACATTACCCGGCCAAGGCGCGGTAGCCAACGCTTCGAGTGATTCGGGGGAAAAGCCGTTCAGGCGCTTCTGATACTTTTCGGAAAGCTTGGCCAGGAAGTGATTCACCAGAAGGGGAATATCTTCACGTCGCTCGGCCAGGCTGGGAAGGGACAGCGTGACGACGTTGAGCCGGTAGTAGAGGTCTTCACGAAACTGCCCGTCCGCCATGGCGGCGTCCAGGTCCCGATGAGTCGCGGAGAGCAGACGTACATCAATGGGCACCGATTGGCTGGAACCAACTGGTCGGACCGACCGCTCCTGCAACACGCGCAGGAGTTTGACCTGTAGCGGCAATGGCATGTCGCCGATTTCATCGAGGAACAACGTGCCGCCATCTGCTGCCTGAAATAGGCCTTGGTGGTTGGCGACAGCCCCGGTGAAGGCACCCTTGATATGGCCGAACAATTCTGATTCGAGCAGGGCTTCTGGGATGGCGCCGCAGTTGATGGCGATAAAGGGCGCTTTGGCCCGGGGACTGGCCTGATGGATGGCCTGGGCCAGCAACTCTTTGCCGCTACCGCTTTCGCCACGGATTAACACGCTGGCGTCTGACCCGGCGATCAATTTCGCTTCCGCCAACAATGCCGCCATACGGGTAGACCGACTGACGATGGCGGCGCGCCAGTTGTTGTTCTGGCTGTCGCCCTGGCTATCTGGCGTGGCGCTGAGTGCAAGCGCTTGTGCAATCTTGTCCAGCAACACCTTGCTGTCAAAGGGTTTGGTCAGGTAGCCGAATACGCCGCGGGCAGTGGCCTCGACGGCATCGGGAATCGTGCCGTGGGCTGTTAGCAGGATTACCGGCAGAGACCGGTATTGCGAGCGGATCTGGTCGAACAGGCTGAGGCCATCGCGATCGGGCAGGCGTACATCGCTGAGCACCAGTTGTGGTCGTTCAATCGCCAGTCTGGCCAGGGCGGCATCGGCGGTTTCAACCGCGGTCACGCGGTAGCCGGCGGCGCTAAGACGCATGCTCAGCAGTTTGAGCAGGTCGGCGTCGTCGTCTACAAGCAGGATATGTGCGCTCATGGCGGGGCTCCATTCACGGCCGTCGAGGGCCGATTGGGTAGGCTGCGTTCAATGGCTTTGAGCGCTTCAAGTTTCACCGTCAAGCTTTTCACCTGGGTACGGAGGATTTCCAGCCTTTCATTTTGCAGCTCACTCTTTTTCAGGCAGTCGCGCAGTTGCTGGGATTGGCGTTCCAGTTGCTCTTCCGCCTTCTTTTGGTCGGTCTGCTGGTCTTCCCATTTACGTAGTTCCGCCTTGTGATTGCTGATTTGGCCGATCATCAAACGTGCTATGGGGTGGTAGGGCTGGGCATCGGGGCCTGCATTGTGCAATACGGCCTCCAACAGCGACTGCGCTTGCGCCATTTCGGCGGCACCATGGCTACGAACCAGCAGCAGGCTGAGCTTCATTGCATTGGCGGGACTGGTGGGGGCACTCACAAGGCGTTTGGCTTCGCGCACCTGTTCGGCATTGGGCATGTCTTGCAATTGCTGGTGATAAGCCAGCAGCTCACGGTTGGCCAAGTCGGTAGGCGTGGGGAGGGCAATGGTTTCGGTCATCGGTGATTTTGTGGCGCAACCGGCCAGGACGATAACCGCCAAAAGGGCGATGAGCTGTTGCTTAGTCTTGTGCATAGGGTAATTCAATCCGAAAGCGACAGCCTACCTCGGCTGGTAGCAAGGCTATCTGGCCGCCATGGGCGGCAATGTATTCCTGCACGATGGAGAGACCGATGCCGCTACCTCGCCGGGCGCCGGGCATCTGCCGCTGGCCTTGGTAAAACGGCTCAAATACCCGTGCCCGATCCTGTGGCGCAATGCCCGGCCCCTGGTCGCTGATCTCAATGGCGATATGACCTAGGCGGCGCTTAAGCCGGAAACGTATGTTGCCGCCCTCCGGGCTGAAGCGAATTGCGTTGGAGAGCAGATTGCCCAATGAGGTTGCCAGCTTTTCATTGTCCACGTCCAGCGTAAGCGGCTCGCCTTGCAAGTCAACCTTCAACTGCCGCGCCTGCCATTGCAGACGTTGGGTATCGATAACCTTTTGGATCAGTCCTGTCAGCTCGGTTGGGATCAGACTGAGTCTACGGGCTTCGAAGGTGGCGGCATTGAAGCGCAGCAGGTCTTCTATCTGCGTCTGAAGCGCGAGGGTATTTTGCCGCAGGATATGGGCAATTTCCTGTTGTTGTTCGCTCATCGGTCCGGCAACTTCATCGGACAATAAGGCAACGCCTTCACGCAGCGCTGCCAGCGGTGTTTTCAACTCGTGCGAAACATGGCGCAGAAAGCGCGCCTTGTCCGCTTCCAGTTCACCCAGTCGCAGCCGCAGCCAGTCTAATCGCAGACCAAGGCGTTTGACGTCGGCAGGGCCGTGTATGTCGATGCTATCTGCCAGTTTGTGCTGCCCCAGCGCCATGATGGCTGCTTCCAGTCGCTTTAGGGGGCGGCTGAGCCACAAGCCAAAAATGACAGCCAGGAGTATGGCAAGCGCACAAGCTGCCAGCACCTGCCAACTTAGCTGGGCGCGTCCCGCTTCCAATTCGTTCAGCATGGCGCGATGGCGGGTATCCAATTCGATACGGATTTGTTCGCCAATACTGTTGTCCAGTGCATCCAACGCATTGAAGGTTTCGGTTAGTGCCAGCTCACGCTCTGACTGGGGCATGCCCATGTCAGCCATCTGGCTTGCTATGGTGGCGATATGGCTTGGCCATTCCCGCAATGCCTGCGAATGGGGTAGCGCGGCTTGCAAGCGCTGCTGGGCGGCTTCGGCATCGTGGCGGGCTTCTTCATAGCGCTGGCGGAAACTGACTTCATCCAGCACAAGATATTGGCGCGCAGCCCGTTGCATGGCCACGCTGCGTTCGGCAAGCAACTGCAGGTCATTGCTCAGCTGCATCGCTTGGTTTGCACCGGCGCGATTTTCCTTGATCAGCCTTTCCAGGGTTTGCAAACCGCGTAGCGAGGCCGTCCCCAGCAGCAAGATGATCAGCAGGAAAGAGCAGAGCAGCAGTTGGCGGAACGAGATACGGGCAAGCATGGCTTCTGGGCGTTGAGGGACGGAGCTGATGTCAACAGAGTCGAGGCGCTGGCTTGAAATCCATGACGTCACAGAGGCACCCTCGTTGTGATAGGACATGGTCACGAAATATACGCTTCACCGCAGCAAGCAATTGCGGAGGCACGTTACGTTCATATCTTGCTGACGCCTGCGTACACCAATTCGTGAACCGGTTCGTAGGCGGCGATTATCGGTAGGCTGAACACAGATAGATAGGGTCAAGCAGCAAGCCATGCAAATAGTCGGGCGGGATATCAACCCAGTTAAGACCCTAAGAACCTGTCTAAAGTCTGCTGCGCGTTGGCAATATGGCGTTGAAAACACCCTCGGAATGCTCATTTACCACTTGTAAACTCCGCTTCCTCGGCTGTTTTCGCCTTATCTTGCCCTAGCTCGCGAGACTTTAGACAGGTTCTAAGTACCATGCAAGTTGCATACGGTGCATCGTTCAAATGGCATGGGTTCAGCAAACGGAGCGTTGATTACAGCGTTGTACCCAGCCCCGGGTCACAGGTTCAGACCCTGTTCAAAGTGCAAAATTACCTTCCAGTTTCATAGACTTCCCTGCCACCCAATAAAGGGCACACGCCACAAACTATTTAGCCGGTTCCGACATACCAGCTTGCCACTTGCCTTGATATTTGAGGCAGCTGGCTTTCTTTTTTTCCAGGTCTTGTGGGCTGACCAGGTAGTAATACACGGTACCCGGCGAACCCATAGCGCCGGCGCAACTGGCCTGGGCTGGCTTGGGGCAGGCGGGTACCACATAGGCGTGAATCTGGCCGCCCATTTCTTTAAAGGCCTTCTCGTTTTGCTCGCATTGTTGTTTGTATTCGGCTGGGGGGACTTGCAGATCAATCTCGCTGCAATCCTTGATGGGCACCCCTTGGAGGTTGCCTTCGAATACACAGGCATTTTTGGCCCAGGCGGTGCTGCCAAGCAAAAACAGGCCAGTTAGGACGAGGCAGGACAAAGCTGCTTGCATGGGTATCCTCCGTGGGATGTATTCACTGGGCTCTGCCAGCGCCGAAACAAAGGTATAGCTGAAGGACTTGCTGCTGTCTGTTTTTCGCGCGTTATTTTGCCGAGATGCATGGGTAACGTGGCGCAAACGCCGCAGGATTATTGCGCGGCAATAGGGCGTGAGCGCTTTGCTCGACGAGAGAGGGATTACCCAAGAGCTTGGTAACTGATGTTACGCAGTAGCTGCGAGAAGCAGCTGTAACTGATCATAAGCCGCGCGGGAGGCGTTGATCAGTAACTTGCGGCAAAGTGCGAATGGGTTCTTCTGCGTCTTGATGCTCAGGCA
>NZ_PDZH01000102.1 GCF_002735695.1 Chitinimonas sp. BJB300 | reverse complement strand
TGAATGCCTGAGCATCAAGACGCAGAAGAACCCATTCGCACTTTGCCGCAAGTTACTGATCAACGCCTCTCGCGCGGCTTATGATCAGTTACAGCTGCTTCTCGCAGCTACTGCGTAACATCAGTTAGGTAATTCATTGCCATTTTGCAATGCGACCATCGTATAGGTCTTGCCTCCAAATTGCACCTGTCCACCATTTGGGTAATTATGAATCGAATCAAATGTTCCCTGGTTTGTACTTCCACCACCAGTGCTAACACTTGATACCGAAACACTCACCCAAGTTGTCGAAGTTTTACTGGGGTCAGCGGCATCTTTGATGGTGTAACCCATCCACACGGTACCGGGCCCCGTCGCATTAATCGTTTCTTGCCAGGATTGCTGTGCACCGGTCAGCCGCCAAGCATTCCAATGCCCCACTTTGGGTTGGGCAACATTGGGGTTCTGGGAAATGATATCCATCGTATATTGCCTACCTTGTACCCCTACTGCGGTAAGCGTTATCGTCTTACTGCTATTTTGCGGAATAGACACGACTAACTGCTTCTGACTGTTAACCAACAAGGTTGGTGTAATGACGGCAGGTATAGGTGTCGGGGTTGGTGTCGGCGTAGGGGTGGGTATAGGCGTCGGCTTAGGGGTAGGCGTTGGCGTTGGCGTTGGCGTTGGCGTTGGCGTTGGCGTTGGCGTTGGCGTTGGCGTTGGCGTTGGCGTTGGCTTGGTACCCGTTCCTGTCCCTGTTGTTCCGCCCGTCCCATCCGCTTTCGGCAGGTAATTCGCGACAAGCCGTCGAGTTATATTAATTGATCTTGCTGTATCGGATGCAGTCTTTGGGTCCTCCCCACCTACATAGCAGGTTGCACCATTCGCACACTTTAAATTCGGGTTGGAGAACAACTTGGCTGCATTCGTCAAGGCGTAGCTCATAATATCGCCATAGTCGCCGTCAGCTGTTATAAAACCAAAAGAATAAGGATGTATACCTTTCACACCTGCATTACCCCCCCCCGCCATCGTTATTCGGTCATGGAATTGGCCGAAAACATGACCCAATTCATGTGCCAAAACCTCATCCGGACAATACCTAGCTTGATCAGTACCAGCGCCAGAAACACCATTCGAGACAATTGTAAACCCCTTATCTGGCTTGAATAACCTCAGATCCGGCATTACCCATGCACCGCCACAGCCATTCTCTCCCTTCCCAAAGGGGAATTGTAAAACAATCACTAAATCCGCACCGGCCTGTGCTCGTGCACGGGCAATGTCAGACTTTTCATCTTCCAATAGTGTATGTAATAATTCCAACCCCGCATCATTAACGTGAAGATCTTCTCTATCAACCTCCAGGGACTTAACTAGACGAAGCTTGGCTTGAATCCCGCTATCTTTGAAAATTTGATTGGTGTAGTTAATCAAGTAATTAATCGTACGATCACGTGCGCCAGTACTATTTCCCTCTTCAAATGTACGGGTATATAGCTTTGAGTAAACTATCATCACATCAATTTCAGACTCCCCCGTATCCGGCGGTATAGGTATATCCTGTACCATCATTGCTTCACTTTTTACATCCTGATCCTTTTCTGTCTTAGGTGGACGGAAGATATCATTTGAGCCCCATCTTTTATTTTCAAACTTACTAACCGTAAGTCCCTTATTAGTACTATCAATTACATATCTCCCCAAGCTGGAGTCAATTTCGCCTTTGATACCTTTACCAAGCAAGCCTATTGTCAAATGTGCCTTAGCAAAGGTGCCAAAATCAGCAATCGACCCATCAAGGCTAATGCTGAGATCTGGATTGACGATCACTCTTTCAATTTTCATATAACCTGGCTTTGGCCAACCCGGCAATGGTATCTTCAACTCAGAACCTGGAACAAGCTTCAAAAGTGCAGCCAAATTAGGAATACCAGTTATCTGATTTTTAGTTTCCTGTTTCTTATAAGCCGCAGCAGGCTTATTCTCTGCCGCTGTATTCACAGATTGAGCCGGTGAATCAGCAAACAACTCAGTTGCCTGTGGTGCTGTACTTGCCTGAGAATGTATTTGAGCCAAAAGAATTGATATTAAGGCCATCGGATTGGATCGCATAAAGTATTCCTTCTTAAAAGGCATTATTCAGAATTCCAAATCCCTGCAAGGCGCCTTAATACACAACAGATCAATAATCCTAAAAAATGGCCATAGAAGCGGCCATCTCTTTAGTCCGGCAGGTATCTCCTTATTCCTTAGAACAAAAAAACCTGTTTAGCCAGGTACCTTACCCTCCGGAACCATCAACCCAGGTACCTGTTCAATGATTAATGCCTTATTCAGGTCGGTAACCAAACGTCGAGAATCACCATCAATCTGGCAGCCTGTACAAAGCTGCCAGATTAGTTCTCAACTTTTTCACTACTATTGCACCGCCCAATAAGCAGAATAGCCGTCTTCCAAAATAGCGGGATTCTCACGTGTACATTGCTGAGGCATACAGCTACTGCCTCTCATAAAGTAGGTTTGGTCGGGCAGTTGCTTACCCTTCAGCAACACGATCAATGTGAAGGTTTTACCACCCAGATCGAGCCTCTGCCCATTCGAATAAATACGACTTGCATCATAGGTAGTCTGGTTCGAGCCACCACTATCAGTTCCGCTACCATTACTTGTTCCAGTTCCTCCTTTGTATGTGGTCCAGTACGCAACGACTCGGCTATCGGACAGCTTGCAGCTCTTTTGCGGTGCGCACTCCCTTCCTGAAATCGCTCTCGTTTTCGATTCCAAGCCATCTACCAACACAACAAAAACATAGGTCTTGCCTTCGAATTGACGCAGGTCACCACTTACATAGCTCTGATTTGGATCAAACGTATTCTGGCTAGTACCACCGCCCCCCGTCCCCGAACCGATGCCAGTCACCATAACACTTACCCAAGTTGTCGAAGTTTTACTGGGGTCGGCGACATCTTTGATGGTGTAGCCTATCCATACGGTACCGGGCCCCGTCGCATTAATCGTTTCTTGCCAGGATTGCTGTGCACCGGTCAGCCGCCAAGCATTCCAATGTCTCACTTGAGGTTGGGCAACATTGGGATTCTGGGAAACGATGTCCATCGTATATTGCCTACCTTGTGCTCCTACTGCGGTAAGCATAATCGTCTTACTGCTATTTTGCGGAATAGACACGACTAACTGCTTCTGACTGTTAACCAACAAGGTTGGTGTAATGACAGCAGGTATAGGCGTCGGTGTGGGCGTTGGCCTAGGTGTCGGCGTGGGTGTAGGAATCGGCGTCGGGGTAGGAGTTGGTATAGGCGTAGGCGTAGGCGTAGGCGTAGGCGTAGGCGTAGGCGTAGGCTTGGTGCCCGTTCCTGTCCCCGTTGTTCCCCCCGTTCCATCTGCTTTCGGCATGTAATTAGCGACAAGCAATCGGGTTTGGTTTATCGATCTTGCAGAATCCGATGATTTGCTAGGGTCATCTCCCTCTACATAACAAACTGTACCATTCGTACACTTTAGACTTGGGTTAGAGAAGAAATTAACCTTATTCCGTGCATAGCTCATTACATCGCCATACAGACTATCTGAAGTCCCATACCCTACACTATATGGATGTACGCCTGCGCCACCACCATGGGGCCTATCATGCTGCTGACCTAAAACATGGCCTAATTCATGTGCCATCGTCTCATCCGAACAATAAGAAGAATCCTTTCCAAATCCATCCGAGACAATTGCAAATCCACTATTTGGATTGAATTGGCTCAACGACCCTGGCGCCCACGCACCACCGCAACCTTTCTCTACCTCTCTGCCAACTGGAGGCTGCAAAAATATCACCACATCAGCCCCATACTGTTTTCGCATTTTAGCAATATCAGAGTTGCTATCTTTCAAGATAGAGTTGAACAAATCTAAACCAGGAGTATTAACATGTAGATCATCTCTATTAACCTCCATAGATTTAACTAAGCGAAATTTGGTATGAGTTCCACTATCGTTGAAAATTTGATTAGTGCGATTAATCAAAGCGGCAACACGTGTTTCTGGCTGGCCTTTTTGCGCATCTGTAAATCTTTTTGGATAAATCACCATCACATCAATTTCGGAATCGCCTTGTGCTTGAAGTGCGTCCATCGCGATCATCGCCTCACTTTCTAAACCCTGGCTTTTCTCTGACTTGGGCGCAACGAAAGTATCATCAGCAGCCCAATTACTACTTTCCAACTTACTAACTGTAAGCCCTTTTATGCTGCCACTAATCAAGTAATGCCCAAGTGTAGAATCAATCCCCCCTGTAATATTTTTACCAAACAAACCAATCGTCAAATGCGCCTTAGCGTAGGAACCAAAATCAACAATAGAACCACCCAAAGTCATACTGAGATCTGGATTAATAATAACCTTATCAATTTTCATTACGCCTGGTTTCGGCCAACCAGGTAATGGTAACGTGATATCTGAGCCTGGTATAAGCTTTAACAATGCCACCAAATTGGGTATACCCGTCACCTCTTTCTTGGTCACTTGTTTCTTAAAGGCAGCTTGTGGCATATCTGCAGCAGCATTGCCAACTTGAGACGGAGAATCGGCAAATAACTCGGTCGCAGCACTAGCATGGATAGACAGCTGCGTCAGGATAATAGATATCAGGACCATTGAGCTTGACCGCATAACACACCTCTTCTGCGCAAAAGTTATTTACCAAAATCCAATAGAAAATCTATTTAATTGCAAGTAATTTAATTAAGCAAAGAAGAGGATAATCTCTATCTATACAAGACAAAATGCCTCATCACTCGCATGCTCCATTTAATCTATACCGCTCACCGGCAATTTCAATAAAATGGCATCCCGTTTGGAAGAAACTAGGAAATAAGAGATGAATGGACAGACGAAGGGCAGACCCTAAGACCAGGATCTACAACACACGGTGAAGATGTTGAGGAAGGGGGAGTTGCGAAATGCCGAAGTAGTGACCATCAGTAATCAAGGTGCATCTGACAGCCCCAGCTAATTGGGACTGTCAGGCTCAACCCTTGAGACCAGTTCACAATCAGCAGTGAACTGGTCGGTACAACCAAGCTATTGCATTAGCCACTAAGCAGTGGCGCTATCTTCCAAAGTGGTGGGATTCCCACGTCCACACTGTAGGGAAAAAGCTTTTCTCCGGAGGAATTACTCACCACTTGGATAGATACGACTTGAATCAATAGGCTGCCTGGCTTTCGCTGGCGCTATCCAACCCCGCGTCGGCTCCTGCTTTTTGCGTGGTCCAATACGCAACGATCCTGCCGTCATACGACCGATAGTGCTTATCCGGCGAGGATACCTGACCCGATATCGGGAAGTTCTTCGACATCGAACCAGTTACCCATTCACCATTCACCACAACCACAAAGGTATAAGTCTTGCCCTGGAGTTGACGTTGATCACCGCTGACGTACATCTGAGTCGGGTCAAACTCATTTTGGCCTGAACCACTGCCAGCAGAGCCAGTACTAGTCTCTAATTTTTGCGTGGTCCAATAGGCAACAAACCTGCCATCTTGCGACTTATAGTGCTTATGCGGTGCAGACACTTGACCCGAGAATGGGAAGTTCTTCGACATAGGCCCGGTTACCCATTCGCCATTTACCCTGACAACAAAGGTATAAGTCTTGCCTTGGAACTGACGCTGATCACCACTGACGTAGCTCTGATTTGGATCAAACTCATTTTGGCTTGTACCGCCGCCACCCGCGCCAGTGCCAGTGCCAGTGCCAGTGCCAGTGCCAGTGCCAGTGCCAGTGCCAGTGCCAGTGCCAGTGCCAGCATTCGTCACTTTTACATTCACCCAAATTGTCGTGGACTTGCTTGGATCCAAAACATCTTTAATGGTGTAGCTAATCTTCGCATTGCCGGGGAAGCCGACGGCACTGATCGTTTCTTGCCAGGACTGTTTCGACCCCTTCAGAGACCATGCATTCCAATGCGCCACTTTCGGCTGAACGACGTAGGGATGATGGGTGATGATGTCCATCGTATATTGCCGACCTTGTACTCCGCCAGCAGTCAGCGTAATGGTCTTGCTACTGTTCTGTGGCATCGAAATCGTCAGCTGCTGCTGGCTATCTGCTACCAAGGTTGGGACAACTGCACCACCAGTCGGTTTAGTACCCGTACCAGTTGTTCCACCACCAGTCTTCGTACCTGTGCCACCACTGCCAGTCTTAGTGCCTGTACCGCCGCCTTCCGTAGGCTTGGTGCCAGTACCGGTGCTGTCTACCTTAGGCATATAGTTAGCGACCAGCAATCGGGTTTGATTTATCGATCTTACAGAATCAGATGCTGTCTTAGGGTCATCGCCCCCTACATAACAAGCAGTACCGTTTGTACACTTCAGACTAGGGTTAGAAAACAAACGAACCTTATTCCTTGAGTAGCTCATTACGTCGCCATACAGACCATCAGTACTACCGTACCCGGCGCTATATGGATGTACACCTGCGCCGCCACCATGTGGCCGATCATGCTGCTGACCTAAAACATGGCCTAGTTCATGCGCCATGGTGTCATCACTGCAACCCAATTTAGTTCCCAGCATCGGTCCATCTGAAACAATTGCAAATCCATTATCAGGATTGAATTGACTCAATGAACTGTGCTGCCTTGCTGCACCACAGCCGTTCTCTGCTGCATTAAAAGGGGGCTGCACAAACACCACCAAATCTGCCCCATATTGCTTCCGTACTTTAGCAATGTCAGAGGTGCTATCTTTCAAGATAGTGTTAAATCGATTCACACCATCTTCATCAACATGCAAGTCATCTCTATTAACCTCCATAGACTTAACCAAGCGAAACCGGGTATGAGTTCCGCTATCGCTGAAGATTTGATTAGTACGGTTAATTAAAGCAGCGACACGAGTATCTGGCTGGCCTCTTTCCCTAACAGTAAATCGTTTTGGGTAAATTACCATCACATCAATTTCAGACTCTGAATCTGCTGCCACAGCATCCATTGTAACCCTGGCTTGGCTTTCAACTCCTTCACTCTTACTGAGGTTAGGTGCAGCGAAAGTATCATCCATATTTGGAATCCAATCACTATGTTCCATACGAGCGATTGTGAGTCCCTTTATACTGCCACTAATAGTGTATTGACCTATGCTGGAATCAATACCACCAGTAATGTTTTTCCCAAACAAACCAATCGTTAAATGCGCTTTGGCATATGAACCGAAATCAGTAATTGAACCACCTAAGGTTACGCTCAGGTCAGGATTGAGGATGACCTTTTCAATCTTCATCAGGCCTGGTTTTGGCCAGCCGGGTAAAGGAAGCTTTATTTCTGATCCTGGTATTAGTTTCAATAATTCAGCCAGATTAGGTATGCCCGTCACTTGTTTTCCAGTCACCTGCTTCTTATAAGCAGCAATGGGGACATCTAAATTTACCTGATCCCCCATTTGCGATGGCGAGTCAGCAAATAGCTCTGTCGCAGCACTTGCATGCAAGGGAAATTGTGCCAAGAGGCATGAAAGTAAGACTATCGAAGTTGACCGCATAATCAAAATCCTTTTACCTAAAAATCTGTTAACGAACCTGTTATTGAAAAAAACCTAAGGAGCCATAAAACGACAAACTCACTGAATAAGAGAACTGAAAACTCTGCTGATGGACCTCAATCTCTCTTACTTCGCCACCACTTTCACAACCTGGACAAACGTTCAATCCAGCAATCCCAATCAACGCTTTATTGCAATACCTCTCTCATACAAACAGCGACTGGTAACAGAACTGGTTAGAAACACTCGCCACATCTCATTCAAGGTGTTTGGCTGATACAACCTGCACAGAACAAACCGCCCAGTTCACGCTCTGTGTCTGAAAGGTTGACCCAACTTAGTAGCGCCCTTCACTTATGACAATGAAATATGACAATGGTTTATCCAGTAAAGCGACAAGTCGATCAACTGTACTTTTCACGGTCGGGAAAACCAGCGGAATCAGGCAAGTAACGCAAAGTGGAATGAACTACAGGCTGGCTACGGGTTTTCACCCATCCAGCAGATGGTGAGCCTAGATGATAAGTCCAGCGTAAAATCAGATGAACGGAAGGCTCATCAAGGGCTCATGACGTTGGAATTTAAGGAAAAGTGAGGGAAAACACAGTGCAGAAACTGGAATGTGTTTGGCTAAAAGAGGCTGCAACACGTTTTAGCGCCTGTTCGAAGTCCTATGAGAACTTTCGAGCAACACACGAGCTCTGACCATGTCTGCACAGTAAGATCATCAATAGGTTCCTAATGCCTCACCCCCACGAAAAAACGTGGCATCAGTCCGTCTAACATCGCGCTGCAACAGCCATAGGGATTTCCGTTGTTAGCAACTTGGCGGGAAAAAGGTTAAGGCACATTTTTCACGCTACAATCGGTCGTCAAGACGCGTGAAATGCAGCGCCAATACCCAGGCGCGGTTCGTTACCCTGCAACCACCTCCGCTTGTTACGATCCCGTTTCCACCCGTACCGCCGGGCCGTCAATCCAAAGATTAACGATTTTGCGCTCCCCGATCGCGCCAAGGATTCACTCCATGCCCGTCTACCGCTCGCACACCACCACTCACGGCCGTAATATGGCTGGCGCCCGCGCCCTTTGGCGCGCTACCGGCATGAAAGATGGTGACTTCGACAAGCCCATCATTGCCGTGTGCAATTCATTTACTCAGTTTGTTCCAGGCCATGTACATCTACAAAACCTCGGCCAGCTTGTAGCACGCGAAATAGAACGTGCTGGCGGCGTGGCCAAGGAGTTCAACACCATCGCGGTAGATGACGGTATTGCCATGGGGCATGGCGGGATGTTGTACAGCCTGCCCAGCCGTGATCTGATCGCCGACTCGGTGGAATATATGGCCAATGCGCATTGTGCTGATGCCCTGGTGTGTATCTCGAATTGCGACAAAATCACCCCCGGCATGTTGATGGCCGCGTTAAGGCTGAATATTCCGGTGGTTTTTGTTTCAGGCGGGCCAATGGAAGCAGGTAAGGTCAACTGGCACGGAGAAGCTCGCAAACTAGATCTTGTCGATGCCATGGTAGAAGCAGCAAACGATAAGGTAAGCGACGAAGAAGTTGCAGCAGTGGAACGCAGCGCGTGCCCCACCTGTGGCTCTTGTTCCGGTATGTTCACGGCCAACTCCATGAACTGCCTGACCGAAGCCTTGGGACTATCGCTGCCCGGCAATGGCTCGACACTAGCCACTCATGCCGACCGCAAGGAGCTGTTCCTCAAAGCAGGCCGGCTCATTGTGGAGCTCACCAAACGCCACTACGAACAAGATGACTACAGCGTACTACCACGCTCGATCGCCACGGTTAAAGCCTTCGAAAACGCGATGAGCCTAGATGTCGCCATGGGGGGCTCGACCAATACGGTGCTCCATTTACTGGCGGCTGCCCATGAAGCTGGGGTTGACTTCAAAATGGTGGACATCGACCGTATTTCGCGCCGTGTTCCCTGCCTCGCCAAGGTCGCGCCTGCCACTCAGAAATACCATATGGAAGATGTCCATCGGGCCGGCGGTGTATTTGCCATCTTGGCGGAATTGGACCGGGCAGGCCTCATTCACCGCGATATACCCACCGTCCACAGCCCCAGCATGGGCACAGCTATTGAGACCTGGGACGTCCTCCGCCAAACAGCCGACTCCGATAAACATAAGTTCTACCGTGCTGCACCAGGGGGCGTACCCACGACCATCGCCTTTTCGCAATCGATGCGCTACCCCGATCTCGATCTGGACCGCGTCAATGGCTGCATTCGATCAAAGGAAAATGCTTATTCACAAGACGGCGGCTTGGCGGTGCTTTATGGCAATATCGCTGAACGTGGTTGTATTGTTAAAACTGCGGGTGTCGATGAATCAATCCTGGTCTTCAGCGGACGAGTCCGTATCTTCGAAAGCCAGGATGACGCCGTCACCGCCATTCTTGCTGACAAGATCGTTGCTGGCGACTTGGTTCTAATCCGCTATGAAGGCCCCAAAGGTGGGCCCGGCATGCAAGAAATGCTCTATCCCACGTCTTACTTGAAGTCTAAAGGACTGGGTAAAGCCTGCGCCCTGCTGACCGATGGCCGTTTCTCGGGTGGCACATCAGGCCTCTCCATTGGCCATGTCTCTCCTGAAGCTGCAGAAGGTGGTGCTATCGGTCTTGCAGAAGAAGGCGACATCATCGAAATCGATATTCCCAATCGCCGCATTCAGCTCAAAGTATCAGACGACGAACTCGCTCAACGCCGTACCAAGATGGACACGCTGGGCACCTTGGCTTGGAAGCCCACCAACCGACAACGCGTAGTATCCCCCGCACTACGCGCCTATGCCGCAATGACTACCAGTGCAGACACCGGAGCGGTACGTGATGTAAGCCAAATAGAGTAACCCACTAGCAGGAGCAGCAGACGAACTACCGCGACTGCCCCTGCTATTCACGGCTTACTCAATACCAAACCCATTGCTGCCAGAGCACCGGCTTATTTTCTATGGGGAACAGCGCTGCCCCCTCACCCGCCGTATGAGTCAATGCCGACCGAGGATAAGCGGAATTGATCAACTTACCGCCATCGTAGCGCCATTGTGTAGCAGCTGAAGGTATGCCCGCCCCGCACCCTAAGGTTGTGTTGAGATTAGCGATACCTGCCGCACTATTGGTAACCGGTTCCGTTAATGCAAGGCAATGAACTTCAGCCATACTGGTTACGCGTCCATTTGCGTCCTGCCGCCACAACTGCAATGGCTTCCTGGCGTCACAAGGCGCCAGATCTACCGACATCTGCAACTCATCTTGTGCTGCATAGGCTGCTTCTTCATCTATCTCAGCAGGATATTGCTCTGCGTAGATAGGAAGCCGACGCGCTTCCAGACATTGTTTTTGTTCACTCCCAATTGGCTTCCACAACGAAACTAATTGACGAAACGACCGTGTCAAACATTGCGGCTTTACGATGCTATTAATCCGGCAATCAAACAGATCATAAACTTGCACCGGATAATATTTGCAAGCAACTGATTTTAAATGGCATTTCAGGATGTTGTGCGCCCTGTTTAATTGCCGCCTTAATAACGCGAAATATAGCCACACCGGTTTTACCATCTGCAGTACGAAAATGGAAAAACACTCGATTCAGTCGCTTCTTGGCCTTACTGTCAAACTGGGTCGTCGCCCCAGATTGGGCTCGAACTTTGAGCGTAAATTTATTGTTACCCTCGCTGTCGGCAGTAACCGAGATGAGTGGGTTCTCACTTTCAATGCGAGGAAGTCCGACAAGCTGTGTATTGGGAAAAACCTGCAACTGGACTTCCCCTAAGGCATTTTCCGCCAGCACTAGCTCATGCTTGCTGAGCACCACGCGTAAGTTATTGTCGGTGAGTGGAGGACCAGCATTGATGGGTGCGCCGCCATAAAGCGCATCCAGCCCGGCGATGTCGCCTGCCGAAAGCGTATTGCGTGGCTCCGCACGCATCGTGTCCGTAGGATTGCGTAACGAAATACCTGCCTCGGCGCCGTATTGCATTACCGAATCCAGGTCATAAGCACCAATATTCAGACTGGATTCGGCAGAGCCGTATTGGCTGGAATGGCTAGGCTGAATGGTGTGGCAAACATCGTTGGAAACAGCAGGATCAGAAATAGGCTGGACATTCACGTATTGATCGCGATCAGAACGTTGATGCTCATGCGCTAACCCCGCAGCATGCATCAGCTCATGCAACGCAGTACCTTTGGTCTGGCAACTGGGGGTGAGTATAAGATCCTGAGGCCCACCCTCCTTGCCTATGAATGAATGGCAGTCTCGTTCCCCATAGAAGCCCGGAGGATACTCAGCCAATGGATCAGAAGGGGTATCTGCCAGATAAACATAATCCGCCTCATTCGTTCGCTTTACAAAACGAATGGCGCTGTTTTTGGAAATTTCTGCAGCAGCCTCAAGTAATACCTTCCGGGCCTTGGGTGATGCATTGGTCAATAAGTAGGGAATCGTACGATTTGGCCAGCGCACAACATCGGGGGTTGTTACAGCGCGCTTGCCTCGCTTGGATTCGGTAATGCCATTACCACGGTCTCTGATCAATTCAGCATTTCGCGATTGCGAATCCGCCGCCTCAACAACCCCAACCATGAGAATTGGCAAACAATAAATGATTAAGTGGCATCGCCACTTTGCTAAAAAACGGGTACATGCTGCTTATCCTTTGCACCTTCAAAACAGTTTTCTCTGCATTCCAGAACGACAGGTGTCTTGATTCCTGTCTTAAGAACCTGTTTACAATCTGTCACGAGCAGCTGTCAGGAGGAATGAAGCGCAACTCAGAAATCGGAATGTACTGGGGTACATGCGGTTGCGAACTTCTTGGCGTATAGCGCAGTCGCGGTTCGGCGCCCCCTTTGCGGGGGCTTTTGAGCAGCACATGAGTCCTGATTACGGCGGCCCAGTAAGATCGTAAACAGGTTCTAAAGACAGGTGGGGCTTCTACTGGTTCACTACGCCAATAGTCGCCATTAAACAAAGGATGTTTTTTAAGGAATGGGGAAGGCGTATTTCAGCATCATTTTGCTATCTGGAACCTGCTCCTGTAATTCAACCTACTTGCTACAGACAGTGAACAGGTTTCGCGCTACTAGCCGAGCCAATCAACCAAAATCCGGGCTGCGGATGCGATAACGTCATTCCGAGCCTGCGCATCTTCTTTATCTTGCGTAGTGTAAATCGCGATGACGACAGGCTTACGTTGTGGCGGCCACACAAACGCAATATCATTGGCTGTGCCATATGAGCCAGTACCTGTCTTATCCCCAATTTTCCAATCTGCCGGTATACTCGCCTTGATACGGGCGGCACCCGTCGTATTGCCATACAACCAGTCCCGTAACTGCTCGCACTGTTCCCGCGCCAAGGCGTCACCAAGCACTAGGCGCTGCAAACTGCGTCCCATCGCTTCGGGCGTAGATGTGTCGCGAGGATCGCCGGGAATAGCAGTATTGAGGGCCGTCTCCCAGCGATCAAGACGAAATTTAGTATCTCCAATGGACCGTGCAAACGCGGTAATCGCATCAGGGCCACCCAGTGTTTTGATTAACAGATTGGCGGCAGTGTTATCACTGTATTGAATTGCAGCGGCACAAAGTTCGGCGATTGTCATGCCATCAGCCACATGCTTCTCTGTGATCGGGGAATAGTTCACCAGATCACTTTGGCTGTAATTGATGCGTTGCTGCATCAACCCTGCCACATCCCCACTCTTGTTAAGAATGGCAGAGGCAGCAAGGACTTTGAAGGTACTGCAAAAAGGGAAGCGCTCATCAGCGCGATAGCTAAGCACCGCCCCATTCGCTGCGTCGACCGCAAATACGCCAAGACGACCACCGAAGTCACTTTCAAGCTTTTGTAGTCGTGCCTTCGTCGACAAGGCACTCTGCTTTCCCGTAGGCATGGAGACACAGGCAGTCGCAAACGGGATTGCGGCGGCCGCCAACAAAAATGTCCGGCGTTTTAATAGATAGTCCATTGGGTTCAATCACATATCTGGTGTGGATTGTCGGAACCACAAGTGTACTCTGCCCCCCCAGTTGCTTCCGCCCAGCACAGCGTATCGCCTGTCTCCTGGCACCTAGCGTGGACGAGAACTCTGGTGCAGTTGAACCGGTTTTTTTATTGCTATCCCTTTATCGCTACCTCTATCGTCCGCATTCTCCCTCCAACGGGCAGAAGATGGTACACATGCATTCAAAGCCATGCGCAGTAGCAATCAACGAGGCAAGCTAGGATTGGATAACGCTGAAGAAATACCGCGGCACAGCCCGAACCCAAAGCAGGACGAAGGCTGGCTTAATTGAACAAAAAAGCTGGGGGCGAAGAAACGTTTGAAACGCGCCACATTCCGCCCCACGACAAATGCTTAGGGTCTTATCAGGTTGACCACGGCAGCAGACTGCCGTCTACTGGCTGCAGCCCATAGCCAATAATCCTCTTCCGGATCATCTTCTACCTCTATATTTACTTCTATCGCCAACGCACGTGACGTATTGGCGGGCGCAGTACTATTCCCAATGGTTGCTGAATCAATATCAATCGTATTAGGTGCTTGCATAAGTCTCTCCGGTTGTCTTGAACCTAGCCTAGCAAGGAGTCTATATGGGCAGGTCAATATTAGTTAACACTGATTAATAAAAAGTTCCACTGCCTACTACATCTTCCCTTGGCTTATTTCGTCACTTCACAAGCCCTACCAACAACTGATGTCTAGAATCCGCACGGCAAGATAAAGCCTACCTGCTTGCTCGTGACGCCCGCCACCCAATCCAAGTTTGCTATCGGTTAGTTCTACAGCCACAGTCCTAGCACTTACTTATTCAGAATCGAAGCCTTCCCGGTGACTTTTGTACCCACCTATCTACCCTGCAGGTAAACGAGGCTGTTGACCGGGTCAGTTATCGGAGCTGAACACGGCGCGGATAGCACCGCGCTGAGACAGCTTGGTGATAGCCCGATTGAGGGCCGGCAGGTACTGCTTAAGCGGAAATTTGCGCGCCACACCAATGTGCGTCCAGTCAATCGACAGGGGCTGGGGTAGCACAGCCCACTGCCCAAGGTCGCTATAGCGGCTATTTAACATGGTTTCGAACTCAGTAACCGTCTCAGATAAGCTCGCCATCAAGACCGCATCTACTCGCCCCCGACCCAGCATGGACAAACGTGCAGCTCGTGTACCGGCTTCTTCTTCCACCTTAAATACTGATGTTACGCAGTGCATACGATAACCTGTCGCCATGAAGAACAAAGAACTCGATTTGTACACCGACTATTTGCTGAGCACGTTTGGTGCGGCGACAGCAACGGGCTTGTCGGCGATGGTAGGT
>NZ_PDZH01000101.1 GCF_002735695.1 Chitinimonas sp. BJB300 | reverse complement strand
CAGAACGAGGCGGGAATGCCTCATTTCCAACATCGGCAATTGCCAGCACGATACGAACCCCTTGCCTGCCAGAGCTGCGCGCTGCGGTTGAGCACGACCCCTACCGCGCGAGCGGTTTAGTCCTTGGGTTGTCAGGAGCCAGCCAGAGACAGACTGATAACCTGTGCCGACAATACGGAACTGGCGCTGGATATAGGGGGGGTGATTGGCATGCAATGTGCACTGAATCCGTATCTGCGGCAGTTGCACACGCATTGCCGCAGACTGAAAGTGGACTGGACCAATCTGGCGATTGACGCGTTGCAAGCCATTGACTTGCGTACCGGTTGGCCAGAGGCCTTGCTGGCCTATATAGGCCTTGGCCAGCCAGCCGGGGTTGACGCGAGTGCATTTAGTCTCGAAACAGACGTTGATCCGTGACGCGTTGCAGACCGTGGAATTTGTAATCAGGGCGCAGGTGGGAGCAGCGCCCTGAACACACCTTGGCCAACTTGGTTGGAAAGGTTAATTAATCCTGGACGCAGATACGCTGAAACGCGCGCATCCCCTCAGCAAAGGCTTCCAACTTCTGCAAGACTGTGGGTTGTTTATTGGCCTCCGCCCCTATGCCGCGTAGGATTTCATCAACGATGGGCGCATTACCTGTACCTTTACCTGTTCCACCTACAACGAGATTAATTTCACTGCTGTTAAGTGTTTGCATGATCGCACTTCCTTCTCAATGGTTGAAAGGACTCACCCAAGGCGATGGCCTCGCGGCGAGTACTGCATTAGAGAATAGTGATATATACAAGTTCACCCTGAATTGGCGGGCGAGATACGGTCGGATGACACGACGGGACCGTTGTCCTGCGGTCTGTCACCATTAGATCGAGGGGGAGGAATGCAAAGTTGCAGTGACGTTGCCAGTAACGTGATGTGTCATTGCTTTGAATATTGGTTATCAAAGTGCAAAGGCTAGTTCTCGACGAACTGTATTCACTGTAGTCACGCCACAGAGGTGACTGCAGCTTCCTTTTGATCTAACAGCTGAGGCCGGTACGTTTTGATCTCTTTAATCAGTATGTTCCGCTGAATCTCCGCCTGTATTTCCTCGATAATCAAAGCGGTGACATTGGCTGGTCGGCCGCGTAACCACTTCGCAGACTGCCTCACCCACTTAAGCGCAGCTTCTATCCGTTCCTCGTAGATAGGCATCCCAGCATTGATCTGCTTAATAAGACCGCAAATTGCTGCTGAGTTGGGGCAGGGAATACCTAAGTGATGGGCATTTCCTTCAATGATACGAACGTAACAAATCAACGAGCCCATTTCATCGTGGCTGATATTTCCCGTTGCCATCAGCTTGGTAAGCACCGAGACAGGTGTCTTTATCCAGGCCATGACATCGAATGGCGAGACCACTCTGGGGGCCTTTGTCTTAGGTGCTTGTTTTTTTCTTGGGCGAGAATTCTTGGGCATTGTCCTAGGCGGGATTTATTGCAATTGGTTTTCTGACATTCAACCAGAGAGGCTAATTCCCTGTTCAATCAAAACCGACTTTCCAGGTGAACATTAAACAAACCCGATTAAGGGACAACGTTGATGAATCTGGCGTTGTAAGGAACAAACTGCCGGCATGCCGTTATTTTGGACTAATCAGGAAAGAGTACCAAGTGTGCCCAATACCCTGCAAGTCGAGTGACCTGTGTTGGCTAACATGGCAATGAGGATCAATTGATCGAAGTAATCAACCAAAGATAGCGCGGTGTTTAATTTGAAGGGGCTGATGGTTCGCCAATTTTATTCCAGGTGCGCTTGATAGCCTGCTCCAGTTCAGCCCCTTTTAAAGGAGTAACACGACATTGAGCACCGTCATTGTTATTTGTTAGGAGCAGATCGCCTCGTGCATCTTCAAGGCGTTCCATAAAGCGCAAGTGCTGTGGTTCTCCGGTGCTCATATCGAACACATCGGCTTGTGGGCCATAAGTCATGCAAACGCCGTTTTGCTCCCCTGTGGTTACCACTACGAGCCGTGATTTACCGCCGAGTTCCATCCGATTAATGGCCATTACCGATCCCCTGTAATATGCATTTGGGCTCGGCAGTTCCAGCGTTGTGGATTTCCCATTATGAGTACGGACCTGCAGCAGGTAACCGATTGTTTCTTCCTTATCTTTGGACGGTAACTTAGCACTGACATCGACGCCCTTTGCCCATTGCAATTTGTCGTTCCAGAGTTTGAATGCCATCGCTGGAGACGATAAGCAGGCCAGTACAAACCCGGTAACCAGCCACCTGGTTTTCGAAAACTTCATGTAGGTTCTCTCTCCAAAAGTCATGTGGCTAGTGCGTTGTCATCATTTCGGGCAAAGGGATTAAACACGCGCCTAGACCAGGGCTTGTTTTAGCGAATGCCTGTAAGTGATTTGCAATGCGCTGCTGCCTTGGTCGGATGGCTCCAGGCGCTGCAGCGCTTGCTATAGTTGTGTGTTTGTGGAGTGCATTGGGTGTTTTTGACTTCCTAGCCGGAAAACCATGCGGCATCATGCCCCCCTCAAAATAACAAAGCTCGCGCACTACATAAAGGAGGCGTTACCCAATGGCTATCAACGCACAGTCAACAGCCCTGCTGGCACTATTCCAGGCCCAGCTTGGGCAATGGCAAAGTACCGAGCGACTTTACCGACTGCACACCAAGCTCGGGCCGGATGCCTTGTTGGTAGAGCGTGTTGACGGCGTCGAGCAGATCATGGGCGCACCGTTGCCGCTGAGTAAGGTGTTGTTGCCTGATGCAGCCCACTTTCCCGAAGGTTCTTCGGTAGCGGCACAAGCCGCCATACCGAATATTCAGCTAGGCCATATCCCCTTGGCGACGGCCCTGCACAAGGAGCCTACTGCCGAGGGTAGCGCCAACCTGCTGTGCGGCTATCGTTTCGTGATTACCGTACTCAGCCCCCAAATCGGCCTCGACCTGCAAAGCTTGATTGGTGCGCCCCTCTTGTTGGAAACCCAAACCAGCAGCAGCCGGACTGCACTGCGCCCCATGCACGGCCATATCAGCGAGGTGCAAGCATTAGGTAGCAATGGCGGTTTGGTGCGTTACCAACTGGTGGTTGAGCCCTGGCTGTGCTTCCTGCGCCAACGGCGCGATAGCTGGGTGTTTCAGGACAAGACCATTGCCGAGATACTGGACAGCATCTTTAACGACTACCAAGGCCAGGGCGCACTTTCGCCAGCGTGGAAACTGGGGCTGGCCGACAAATACCCTAAGCGCAGCCTGCTCACCCAGTACCGGGAAACGGATTGGCACTTTGTCCGCCGGCTGATCGAACAGGAGGGTCTGGCGTGCTGGTTTGAACATGAAGGCGACACAGGTAGCGCCAGCCTGGGCAAGCACACGCTGGTGATTAGCGACCGGCTGGGCCTCGACGCCGCCTGCACCGACAACCCGGAATCCCCCTTGCGCTTCCACCGTGCCAACGCCACCGAAGGCGGCGACGGACTGGCAGCAGCATTGGGCCTGGGGGGTGGGCGTGACAGCTTCCAGCAATTTCAGCAGTTTATGGAGATTGTTCCCCACCATATCCGCATGCTGAGCTATGACGACCGCACCCTGGGCAACCAAGCCGTGGAAGCCATTCAACCCAATGCCAAGTCACATGGCCCCGCCTTGCAACTGGCCGACCATATCAGCCAATACAATTGGGCCGGCACCGACGATGGCGAGCGCCGCGCCTTTAATCTGCTGGCAGCCTATCAGGTGCAGGGCCGGCACTTCCGCACCGAAGGCACCGTGCGCAGTCTGGCACCGGGGCAAGTCTTCGTGCTGAGCCAACACCAGCGCTATCCTAAAGAGGCACGCTTTCGTGCGTTGTCTGTCCACCATCAGGGTCGCAACAACCTGAGCGCCGACTTCAAAGCCAGCCTGAATCAAGCGTTTGCCACCGACATTGATGAGGACTTCCCGGAACACTACCGGAACCGTGCCGTCTGCCTGGCTGCCCGTGCAGCGGTGGGTATGGGTAAAGCCATCGACACCCCGTTTGCGCCAATTCCCCACAGTGGCACCTACCACAGCAAGCCCACGGTGCAAGGCGTGCAGACCGCCATCGTCGTCGGCCAAAGCGGCCAGCCGATCGACACCGACCGCAATCACCGCGTCAAAGTGCAGTTTCATTGGCAGCGGGGCGCCAATGCGCATAACCGGCAATCGCACTCGACGGGCGATAACAACGCCACGGCCAATGAACACGCCTGGGCTTGGGTGCGTGTCAGCGCCGCTGCAGCGGGGAACAACTGGGGCAGTAGCCTGATTCCCCGCATTGGGCAGGAAGTCTTGGTGTCCTTTGTCGATGGCGATATCGACCGTCCTATCATCGTCGGCACAGCCTACAACGGCAGCGGCAATGCCGATGCACAGCACAATGAGCAAGTGGGCAGCGATGGCCGCATCACGGCTAACGCCGCATTCTGGTTTGCCGGCGACGCCAATGATCATGCTCATCCCGATAGCCTCAGTGGCATCAAGACCCAAGCCATCAGCCAAAGCCAATACGGGCAGAGTGACAAGCAAACAGGCGGCTTTAATCAATTGGTGTTCGACGACCATCCCGAACATCCACGTGCCGAGCTGGGCACCACGCAGGCGTACACCTGGTTGCAGCTGGGCCAAGCGCGACACCATCAAGACAATGCCCGCCGCGAAGCACGCAGCCATGGGGCTAGCCTTGATACCCGAGGACATGCCGCCATCCGCACAGGCCAAGGGTTGCTGATATCCGCCCATGTCCGCCCCAATGCCAGCGGCAGCCAAATGGATAGCCAGGAAGCTACCGAAACCCTGTCGCAACAGCGCGAGCGCTTGAATGCCATCCTGGAGCGGGCTGGCAAGCACAATGCGCAACTGCCCGATGAGAAGGAAGCCGGCAAGCACCCAGTCGAAGACAACCTCAAAGCCCTGCAAGACAGCCTTGCCGGTCAACAACAAGGTGCCAGTGCCTGGACAAGACCGGAAATGGTCTTCAGCGCTCCGCAAGGCATAGGCTGGCTGACGGCGGGGCAATTCAGCCTGAACGCCAGCGAGCACCTCGCCGTGATCGGGCGAGACCTGCAAATCGGCGCCGAAGCGACGCTAGGATTAACCGCCGAGGAGGGCCTGCGTATTTTTGCAGGCGGCACCAAGCCCGACGCCAAGCAACCCGAACAGACCCAAGGCATACGCCTGTTGGCGGCCAGCGGCCAAGCCATCGTCCAGGCGCAAAAGGACAAGGCCAACCTGAATGCCAAGAAAGCCATCGTCATCAGTACCAACACGGAGGCCTACATCGCCAGCCCCACCGTCTTAAGTCTGATTGCCCAAGGCGCAGGCTTGGAACTGAAGGACGGCAATATCACGTTGTACGTGCCGAATGGACTAAAAATACAGGCAAGCCAAAAAATATGGGAAGGCCCCGCCGGCGCGAGCCATCAGGCGCCGGCACTGCCTAAAAGCCAGATCAAAGGCTGTGCGCTAAAACTGAGTGCAGCCGCAGGTGCTGGCGGCCCTTTCATTGCAGGATGAGAAAACAACGATGACCGCCTCCATGCAAGCCAGTCCCAGTTTGCTTATCCAATCTTTGGATGCCGCAATTAATTCGTTACTTGATGCCCAACACCTGTACTTGCTGGTTGACCCGGCACTGCACGACCCCATCGCCACGATGGCTGAAGCTGCCGCCCTGCCAAAACAGTCGATACCCATCCAGGCTATACCGCTGAATCGACGCCCCTATCTGCTGGACCTGCATAGCGTGGCGCGGAATGAGAAGGTGTTGAATAACAGCCTGCGTCTTGGGCTGGAAGAAGGGCTGGGCGCTTACGACCTGCCCGATGGCAGTCCACGCAGCCTATGCGCCTGGATTGATGCACCGGGTCAGAAAATAAACGACCTGGCAGCAGCGCTGGCACGCCGTACCGCGCTATCGATGGCCGGCGTGCAGGCGGTGTCATTCCGTTATTGGGACCCCCGTATCACCGTGCACTTACCGCGCTTACTGGGCAAGGCGGTAATGACCGACCTGCTGGCGGATTTAGGGGCGACGGCATGGTGGGCGTTTGCCACGCAAGCCAATGGCGCTCAGCACCTGACGTCGTTAGGTCAAAGCGAGCCGGCTAGGACCTTAGTGGATGAAGCAGCCCACCAATGGGCATTGGATGGGACGCAGTGGCGCGCGTTGACGGCCTTGGGCTGGGCCAATCGGCTGGCTCGGCTGGTACCGGATTGGGGCCTGGAAGCCCAACCCGACCAGGGCACGTTGGAGCATGTGGCCACCCAAGCACTGGCGTGGGGACTGGCAAGTGAATCCGATGTCCTGCGCTTTGCCTATTTTGCGCTGACCTATCATCCGCAGTTTGATACCCATCCCAAGGTCCGCACAGCATTGGAAGCGGCAAGAGCCAACGAGCAAACGAGTTTTGCTGAAATCACCCAGGCATGGGATGAATCCTTCAAAGAAGAACTGCGCAAAGGCGTCGGGCCAACACGTGCCACCGTTCATTGATGCGCATGACCACGATGGCGAAACTGACCTATGAGTGACCCCTGTAACCGCTGCCAGCGCAAAGGGCTGGCCATACTCCCGGTGATCTATGCTGCCGCGCCGAAAGAGGTCATCGCGTTGCCACCGTTGGGTGGCCATTTCGGCACCGGCGTGACCGATAAGGCACTCAAGGAAAACCGCTATTACTTGCGCAAGCTAGACCCTGGCTATCTCTATCTGCTTTACCCCAATAAGGTATGGAAAGGGTACATGATCGACGTGGCAGGCTTCCCACGTTACTACCCGGACCTCTTGATAGAGGATATGCCCGCGACCTTGCCGGCACAGTCCGACGTTGTCCGTTGCCAGGTCCAAAGCGAAAACCCCCACAGTGGCGTCGAAGCCATTTGTATTGATCGACCAGATCAATTGAAGGGGCCAGTCTGGATTGCCTATAGCCGTCACCCTTGGACCAAGGCCGTCCGCGCTGCCCACGCCAATGCCCCGGAAAAGCGCATGCAGAAAGTCGCCGCCGTGGATGGCAGCGCCTTCGAGCATGCCGAAGTGGCGAGTGCTGCGGCCTTCAAGCAATGGATTGCTGACTTCAAACCCGCAGCAGTGAATATGCTGAATAAGCAGCTCCCCACTGCGTCCGCACTGATTGATCGTAGCGGCGATGCAGAAAACCTGGCCAACGCCATGTTGGCCATGAGCGGCAAGCTCGCTAAGCCGGGCCTGATCATGGCCTTGCATGACCCTATCGGCATTACCGCCACCCTCAATAGCACCCGAAACGACATCACTGAACAGGTCTTACTGATTGATAAGAACCTGTCGGCCAAAGATCGTGACGATTTGCTGGTTGCCGGGATTATCGAAGACATGCGCAAAAGCATGCAGGCCGCAAAAGACAACCCCTGGGAACGCTACGCGGACAACATTGACAACAGCAAGCTCGACCCGGTTCTCAAGAAGCTGCAGGCCAAGCGGAACCTCGCGAAGCGGATCGACACCTGTTCCAGCGACTATGTGGTGTGGATTACCGCCCCCCGCCTCACCGACCTGTTTGCGTCCGACTTTGACCCGAGCAATGTCGCCAGCGGTCTTGCTCTGGAGAACTGCTTTGTGCTGTGCACGGCGGGTTCCGGCACCACCATGCAAGAGCGTGAGAAGGTTTGGCAGCCCTGGTTTGATAAAGACCCCAAAGACCCGACCAATCTGCTTTGGCAGGCGGCAACGGCAGCAGACAAGACGGTGTTGGCCTTCCTCGCGGTGGAGAAGATCGATAAGACGTTTGATCTGACCAAGGGCTCCAAGGACATTTTTAAGGAACGCGAATGGTTTTCTCATTTGCATGATGTCTTGCACAGTGCGAATAGCCAGCGTGCCCAACAGCGGGCTTATGCCGTCGCCACTGAAAAGATTGCCCAAACGCTGGCCGGCCAATTGATCTGGCTGCGAGGCAAGGATGGCTCAGGCCTAAAGAAGTACCACCAGACCGCCGCACGCATGGCAACCGTGCTGGCCAGCCGTGGCGACATCGTGGTGCTACCTAAGACGATGACAGCCCGCGTACACCAATATGTGCGCTGGGTGCAGGATGCCTATGTTGGCAAGCCTTCGGTACGCATCCCGCTGGTGCAGGGGAATGTGTTACCCGGTGGTGGCGGCAAGCGCATTGACACCAGCAAGTTAAGCGGCGAAGAGTTGCGGCAACAAGTCTCGAACATGGACGGCGCGCTGATGGTGGACCTGTCCGGGCGCGACGGGGTCATGAACTTCAGTATGTGGGTGGCGCAAAAGTTGCAGCCTGGCCAAGCGCCCGACAAGGAAATGCAAAAGCTGCTGCGCCAGCTCAAGCTGGAACCTGACGACTTGACCTTATCGGCTGACCTGAAAATCAACCCGCTTACCGATACGGAGAGAAAGATAGGCATCACCAAGATGGATAGGGTGTTTTCGGTGGGGACCGGCTTCTTGACGCTCTATAGCTTCTTTAACACGTGGAGCCAGCTTACCGAGGAGCTGAAGAAAGGTAAGGACGCCGACGCATTGGCGGTGGAAAGTGGCTTTGCGGGGGTGGGAACGGCTGCGTTAACAGGTATCGCCGTAACCTTGGAAATCAAGGCAGCTAATGAGTTGATTAAACAAGCCGGCGTAGAGACGCTACGCGCTCGCGTACTAGGTGGCACTGCGGCGGGGCTGGGCTTGGCTTGTGGGCTGGTAGATGCCTATTACCTTTGGCAGCAGTCAGAGAAACTGTCGAAGGAAGGTGATGCAGATGCTGCACAAATGACAATTATTACTAGTTTGACGACGGGTTTTTCAGCGATTTTCATTGGCGTTGCTGGTATTGCTGCGGCATTTGGCGCTACAGGGGTAGGTATTCCTATCGCTGTAGGTATCGGTTTGTTACTTGCAATTGGTGCGATGGCAAGTGGGTATGCTGCCGCAGAAAATACTGATACTGAATTAGAGAAATGGGTAGACCGTTGCCGCTTTGGTAAGCGGCTGCGAGCCGACAGTAAGTCGACTTACCGCGATGGCAAGGAGGAGATGATTGCTTTTAGGAATGCTATTTACATTGTCAGCGTCAAGCTAAGGATTAAATGGAATGCGGGTATGTTGCATGGCTTCTATACCATCAGCGTGCCGTATTTTGCGAAGCATTCGGCCATTCGCGTGCAGCTTTCTGCTAAGGATACGCTCGGCACGACACGTATATTGAAATCCAGCCTGTTCAAAATCAATGGCGACGAACAGGTGGAAAAGTACGATAGCCATGCTGCACCAGTGAGTTCTGCAGATGGCAAAGTTCAAGATCAACAACTGTTGATTGAGGGAGAGATGACGCTGCGGCTCCCCCCGCTAGATTTATTCCGAGACCCTGCGCAACGCGGTAAGCAGTTTATTCGTGTGGGTACGGTGGCAAAAGACGTTACCGATGTTCCTTACTTTGACAATTTGAAAGTTTCTGTGACTTATCAGCCCGACAAAAAGACTTGGCCTGAATTTGTAGTGGAGAATCAGGCATGAGTTTAGATATCACCAAAGTGAAACGCCCCGCGCCATTAAAATTAACTGGCTTATGTGATGAAGTGGAATTGCCCGTTAAAGAAGCACCCAATGCTGGTAATGGCGTTATTACCAGAATGGACAGCGAGGCGTTGGTCTTTGATGGTCAGCCGCAAGGCAGCTTTTTTGTTGGATTTGGATTGTTTGCTTTGATAATGGGACTTACTTTCCTACCATATGTTTTATTCTTAGCAACTAAAGATTTCATACTTAAGCCGGAAGTTATCGGAGCAACGCCCGGCGGATTTCTATGGTTTGTGCTTTTGCTTACTTTACTGACTTGCGCGGGGGGGATTTTTTTTGGTGTATATCTGATTTATCTCGGTGTCTTATTGCCAGCGCCTAGTCCAGTAACTTTTAATCGTCGCTTAGGTATGGTAATAGGCTCCCACAAAGGAAAGCCGATTGCTTTAGAGTGGAAAAAGCTTAAGCCGGTATTGCTCTATAGTGTGAATCTTTCTGCCGGCGCTCAGCGACAATATAACCTTGCTCTGGTTGAGCGAGACGACAGTTTGCCGAAAGGTCAGAAGCAGAAAAAAGCGCATGGATTACTCGTGAGCACAGGGCACTATGGCTGGGCAAATTGTCATGCAATGTGGGAATTTATCCGCCGCTATATGGAGGACAAACCCGAAAGCCTACCTGAAGTTGAACTATCGCCAGCGGGTGGCTTTGAAGCACGCATGCTCGATGAGGGGCCTTATTGGGAGTTTCATGAGCGGCAAGGCTTGATGGCGGATTTGCGTTATAGTAATGGTATCCCCCAATTTAATCATTGGATTAGTTTGTTGATGTTTTCCTTTGCACCAGGGGGCGTATTGAATGTGTTCCGTATGCTTATTCGCCGCCGCGTCAAACTGCCGGCTGAATGGCTGCCAGCCACACCAAGTGAACCCAACCCCTACCACGTTCGCCCCGCCCAGCCAGAAGACATGGCTATACGTACCAAAGCGGCACGTTACATCGCGCTTTGGATGACAGTCTGCCTGGGCGTTGGCACGCTCTTTTGGGTATGGCTCGTCCGGTTGATAGCGTTTAGATGAAAGAAGTCCACAGACGTGAACTTGTATCTAGGTCACGTCTGCTCATTCATTGTCAGAGTTTTTCCCGCTATCCAAAACAACGTGGCAAACAGTTTATTCGTGTGGGTTCGGTGGCAAAAGATGTCACCGACGTTGCCTACTTTGACAATTTGAAAGTAACTGTGACTTATCAGCCCGACAAGAAATCATGGCCTGAGTTTGTGGTGGAGAATCAGGCATGAGTTTAGATATTACTAAGGTGAAACGACCCGCCCCCCTTAAATTAACTGGGTTTTGCGATGAAGTGGAATTGCCGGTTAAAGAACCCCCCAATTCTGGCCATGGTGTGATTACCAGATTAGATAATGAGGCGCTGGTACTTGATGGACAACCACAAGGATCATTTATTATAGGAATAGGGCTTGTATTTCAATTGGTCGCTATTGCTTTTTTGCCCTATATGACAATCAGCTTTGTAAAGAGAATTTTTTCTGGAGGTGAAGGAGAAAGTCCTGACAGAATGTTATTGTTCATAGGACTATTTTTAGCTTTGAGCTTAATAGGGTGGCTTATTTTTAGCCTCTATATTATTTACTTGACAGTTTTATTGCCATCGCCCAGCCCAGTTATATTTAATAGGCGCTTGAACTTAGTTATAGGATCACATAAGGGAAAGCCTATTGCCTTAGAGTGGAAAAAGCTTAAACCAGTACTGCTTTATAGTGTGAATCTTTCGGCTGGGGCACAGCGACAATATAACCTGGCTCTGGTTGAGCGAGATGACATTCTTCCGAAAGGACAAAAGCAAAAAAAAGGGCATGGCTTGCTTGTAAGCACGGGGCACTATGGCTGGGCAAACTGTCATGCAATGTGGGAATTTATCCGCCGCTATATGGAAGAAGAACCCGAGAGCCTGCCTGAAGTGGAACTATCACCAGCGGGGGGCTTTGAGGCCCGTATGCTGGATGAAGGGCCTTATTGGGAATTCCACGAGCGGAAAGGGTTGATGCAGGATTTGCGGTATCGGAATGGCTTACCTCATTTTAACCATGGAGCAAGCACACTAATGGTGTTTGGGGCACCAGGATTCTTGTTAAACATATTCCGTATGCTCATCCGCCGCCGCGTCAAACTGCCGGCTGAATGGCTGCCTACCACAGCAAGTGAACCCAACCCCTACCACGTTCGCCCAGCCCTGCCTGAGGACATGGCCATACGTACCAAGGCAGCGCGCTACATCGCGCTTTGGATGACAGTCTGCCTGGGCGTTGGCACGCTCTTTTGGGTATGGCTCGTTCGGTTGATAGCGTTTCGGTAGAAGTGCTGGCCAGCCCTGCCGATATCAATGCTTTGAGTTAGCAAAAAATCCACAGTTGCCACGGATAACCTTACTGCTATACCCCTTAAAACCCGCGCCAGTACTTGTACAGACTGGCGTGCTTGTTTTTTAAGCAACTAGTTTTTTTGGATTCAAAACCATTGCTAGCCGAGATCAGCTTTCTAGACATGGAAACCACACCATGTGTGGTACCAACTAGTCAGATCCGACGAATGGGGTGACGTTGACCATAAGAGCCAAAACCAGAACCAGCAAGCCACACCGGCTTTTATGAACGCTGGTGTCGAATTGTCTTAGTTTGCAGACTATTGGAGAACGAACGTTCTCTAAATACAATGGATTGAGATTAATTCATTTGGCGTAGTGCCATGCCATCACGTCCCACGACTTTACTCACGTTAGCGCAATCCAACACAGCCTATCTGCTGGCTGACCGCTTTTGGGTGACGCCTTACGAGGAACCCTCGACAACCCCACTGCGCATACCCATCGGAACCGAAGCGGTGCCGGCTGGGTTTCCGTCGCCCGCCGCGGACCATATGGATGAAAAGCTTAGTCTTGATGAGCTGCTGGTCCATCACCCGGCTGCAACCTACATGCTGCGGGTGAAGGGGGACTCCATGCGGGACGATCACATCTGCGATGGTGATGTCCTGGTCGTTGACCGTTCCATCAAACCCGCATCCGGGCACATCGTGATTGCGGTACTGGATGGGGAATTCACTGTGAAACGCTTGAGGCTGCAAAGCAATAGCGCCTATCTGGTACCGGCAAACCCTGAATTCCCCACCATAGAAGTCAAAGAAGGGCAGGAACTGCAAATATGGGGTGTCGTGACATCGACTATTCATCGCTTCCAACGCGCATAGCCTTGGTGGATGGCAATAACTTCTACGTCAGTTGTGAGCGGGTGTTTGATCCGAAACTGGAAGGCAAGCCCGTTGTGGTCCTGTCAAATCAGGATGGCTGTATCGTGGCGCGCAGTCAGGAAGTTCGAGACCTGAGCGTAAAGATGGGTACGCCATGGCATACCTTGCATGGCTTTGCCCGACAGCATCAAATCATAGCGTTAAGCAGTAATTACGCGCTATACGGAGATTTAAGCGCACGCATGATGTCGGTCATTGGTCAGTTCAGCCCTGATCAGGAAATCTACTCGATTGACGAGTCCTTTCTGGACTGGTCAGGCTTTCAGCATCTTGACTTGGTGGCGTATGGCCACCAGCTGCGCGAGCGGGTCCGACACTGGGTGGGTACGCCGGTCGGGGTTGGAATTGGCCCAAACAAAACCCTAGCCAAGGCCTGTAACCACATCGCAAAGAAATTTCCGCAGTACAACGGTGTATTCGATTTGGCGCGTTTGTCACCGGCCGAGGCAACTGAGCTATTTTCAGGGATCAGCGTCAGTGAAGTATGGGGCGTAGGGAGGCAGCTTACCGCACGCCTGGCCGAAAGGAAGATCTTCACGGTAGCCGATCTTCGCGCTGCAGACCCAAGTGAGATCCACCGAACTTTCTCGGTGGTGTTGGCGCGTACCGTGAAGGAATTACGCGGTGAGTCCTGCATCGCCATGGAAGAGGCCCCCCCGCCAAAACAGCAACTCATGTGCAGTCGGGGTTTCGGCCATGTGTTGAAAACAGAAACCGAGCTGGCCGAGGCAGTGTCAACCTATGCAGCGCGAACTGCCGAAAAATTGCGGACCCAACACTCCTTAGCTGGCATCGTTCAGGTATTCATCCAAACAAATCCATTTAGAGAACGGGACAAGCAATATAGCCGTGGCGTCACGGTGCCCCTCAATAATCCCAGTGACGACACGTTAATCCTGACCAGGGCCGCACTGGCCGGCTTGCACCAGATCTACAAACCCGGGTTCAACTACCACAAGGCCGGCGTGATGTTGAGCGAGTTAACCCCCGCAGCACAGCGCCAGGACGGCCTGTTTGAAGATCCCGCCCAGCTGCAACGCAATGAGATGTTGATGGCCACCATGGACCATATCAATGCCAAGATGGGGCGCGGCACTGTACGACTGGCCTGTACAGGCATGCATCCCACCTGGGGCATGCGCCAGGAGAGACGCACGCCGCGCTATACCACTCGTTGGGACGAGATACCGACGGCTTATTGTTGAATGGTGAGGCACATCTGCTAAATACAAAGTCCAGCCCTGCACCGTGCTAGGACAACGTATGTGTACCAATTTCAGGCCGAGCGAAAAGCGCATCATCTATGAACGGTTCAAGGTAGAGGCACCTGACAGAGACGAAAGCCAGGAAGTCTATCCCGCTAGGCTGGCGCCCATTATTCGGCTGAAACCGGGTGGTAAACCTGATGAGCTGGAATGTGTGGCCGCCAACTTCGGCCTGATGACACCCTGGTCAAAAGAACAGCAGGATTTCAGGAAGTACAACAATGCACGGACAGAGACCGTCGGAGATAAGAATACCTACAAGCATGCTTGGCATAACCGGCAACTTGGCCTAGCCCTTATGAGCTGTTTTTACGAACCTAGGTACACCCCCGATGGCAAGACAAGTAACCGCTGGCGGATAGAACGCGTAGACAAGCAAGACTTTGCCGTTGCTGCCATTTGGGAACATCGTTGGTTCGAGCCGCAACCGGAATTTTCATTTTCCCTACTCACCATCAACGCCGATAAGCACGAATTAATGGGCCAGTTCCACCAGCCAGATGACGAGAAGCGCTCACTGGTGGTCGTGCCTGCAGATCAATACTTGGAATGGTTGAAAGCAGATACGGAGGTAGCCAGGAGTTTTTTCAGTCTCTCTCCAATGGCTGACTTCACCAGTTATGAAGCACCAGCTCCCAGAAGAAAAAGCAAAGGAGAGAAAAACCTAGACTTGTTCTGACTTCAACCCATGGACTAAACCGCTCGCGCGGTAGGGGTCGTGCTCAACCGCAGCGCGCAGCTCTGGCAGGCAAGGGGTTCGTATCGTGCTGGCAATTGCCGATGTTGGAAATGAGGCATTCCCGCCTCGTTCTGACAG
>NZ_PDZH01000100.1 GCF_002735695.1 Chitinimonas sp. BJB300 | reverse complement strand
GCACAAGGTCTTGCGAGCCCCTGCTTTCTTCCGTAGATCGTATGCGGTATTAGCCTACCTTTCGGTAAGTTATCCCCCACTACACGGTACGTTCCGATGCATTACTCACCCGTTCGCCACTAACTTGGGTGCAAGCACCCAAGTCCGTTCGACTTGCATGTGTAAAGCATGCCGCCAGCGTTCAATCTGAGCCAGGATCAAACTCTTGAGTTCAATCTCTGTTTTTTTGAAACAATACTGACTTTTGCAAGATCAAAACCGCAAAACGGTTTCAATCATTACGTAAGCCTTGGCTATCAGCCAAGCGCCTACGCTTATCGGTTGTATCTTGTTAAAGAGCGTTTGCTTCTTCAGACCCACTCCGCTAAACTCATTCGTTTCGCTTCGTTTTTGTCTGCGTCAGCAGCAGAGAGGCGAACTATACGCACCGCCCCAACACGCGTCAACACCCCAAACACAACTTTCTGCTCAACCCATCCAACAAAACAAATAAACCTCTGATTCGTAACAAATCAGCACATAAAAATAATTACAACAATCCGCTCAAACCCCGCTACACCGCCCTTTCGCAGCAATCCCGGACCAAAAACAGCGCTTCAATTCATCGCCAGAACCTCGAAATATCCCCCACAAACGCTAAACGCCCCAAAAGGGGCGTCAAGAATAAGTGCCACATCGCATAACTGGCTGTATGTATATAGTACTGCCTTGCAGCAACGGATTAGGTGGGCTTGCGATTGGTGCCTGCCACCATTCTATATTCAAACAACCGGCATTCCAGGGCGCCATTGAACAGTACGGTACGCTTACTAGCAGATAGCCGGATTAACTTAGCCAAGCGTAAGTCTGCTGTGAAGTAATACGCGCGCCAGCCGGCGAAGCGCTGTTTCAACGCATTGCCCAACATGGGGTAGAGCGCATCCAACCATGTTTGCTCTTCCAGACGAATACCGTATGGCGGGTTGCAAACCAAAACGCCCGGCTGGCTTGGTGCATTACGCTCAAGGGCATCTGCCTCTTCCAGAACCACTGCATCGCCCACCTCTGCCGCGGTCAAATTAGCGCGCGCTGCGGCAAGGACCTCCGGTGTATCGTCGCTACCATAAATTGCGCAAGTTGCATTCGGCAATTCCGCAGCAAATGACAATTGCTTAGTCTCATTCCAAACAATAGCGTCAAATTGCTTGAAATGTTCAAAAGCAAAATTACGCCAACGCCCTGGGGCCATTCGCTTGGCGATCAACGCCGCTTCAACCAGAAAAGTACCACTACCGCACATTGGATCCAGCAATGGCTCATCCGCTTTCCAACCCGCCAAGCGCAGAATGCCTGCAGCCAAGTTTTCCCGTAGCGGTGCACCACCTGTCTCCCGTCGATAGCCACGCTTGAACAATGCCTCTCCACTGGTATCGATGTAGATAGTCTGCTGTCGATCAGTCAGAAAAACATGGACTCTAATATCGGGCTTTGCCGTATCTACACTGGGGCGCTCGTCACAAGCCGCCCGAAAGCTATCGCAGACAGCGTCTTTCACCTTCAACGCGATAAAGTCCAGGCTGCGTAGCTTGCAACCCACTCCGGTCACTGCAACCTTGATGGTGCACGAGACAGGAAACAGCTCCGGCCACTCAATACTGCGTGCTGCCTTATAGATGTCATCTTCGCTACGATAACTGCGCTCGACCAACCGCCAGAGAATGCGGCTTGCAATCCGGCTATGTAGATTAGCCCGATACATCAACTGCCAATCGCCATGAAAAGCAACGCCACCGTCCGTTGGCGCAATACCTAGCGCCCCCAACTCAGCTAACTCCTGGGCCAAGACGGTTTCCAGCCCACGGGGGCAAGGGGCAAAGTAATGAAAGACTTGTTTCATGCAGACAATCCGATCGGGTTTACAGCGCTAATAATGCATTGCGCTGCTTCTTGGGAAGCTTGGTGCGCACTAATAGATATGATTGGTGTAGTAACACACCAAGGTGTTCGGAGGGTAAAACAGCTGGGTGATCGAGATGCACCCAATGGTAGCGAGCCAAATAGGGCGCAGGCCAAATACCGGGCTGATCAGTTAGCTCAAGAAAACGGGCGGGCTCTGCTTTAAAACACACTCTCGGAGATTGCCTGTGGTCAGCCCCACAGATACAAAACATCTTGCCTCCCACTGAAAATACCCTCTCTACCCGCCACTTGATATCCATCGTCGCGCCAGGAAAACCCAAACATAGTGCTTCGATTTCCGCATGCGTCATCAGAATGTCCTCACTTTTCGCTCACGACAATTCGATCAAGCCGCCCGGCTGACGGATGCCACGCGCCGCCGAGCCTGGCTAATCACAGGTGCCCAGCGCTCACCAGGGCGCTTCTTATAGGTACACAAGGTTAGCTCGCTAGGTGCAAAAGCGTTGACGTTGTGGGTAAGCGGGGTGGTAATCAGATACTGTGCTTGGGTTGCCTTGAGGAAGGCTCCCACCTTGTCGATGTTCAATACATCAAGGTGAGCAAATGGCTCATCGATAAACACGAAGCCCGATGGATTGCTTTCATCCATCATCAAGCCGATCAGCAGAATCAAAGACTTCATCACCTGCTGGCCACCTGAAGCCTCACCATCATTGAGCCCCATCATGCCCTTTTGGTCAAAATCGAAACGCACCGCCAAACCCGCTTGAGCCAAGGTGATGTCATCATTGTCCAAATGGGGCGGATCAACCTCCACAACAATGCCCGACAACTCCCCGAGGCGCTTGATATTGGCGCTATAGGCCCGCACCGTAGCGCGCAGCTTGGCGATATAGGCGCTACGCGCTTCATTCGTCAATTCGTGCGCCCTATCCACTTCACGACCACGTGCCGATGTTTCGTCTGCCAGCTGTTCATAGTCTTGCTGCATCTTTTCACGCAGCTCCAGCACGCTGGCGTCCTTCTCCCAATCGCCATGCTCCAAGCGCTCATGCTGGCGCTGGATATCGTGGCGTACATTTTGCGCCGAACTCCACTCTTCTCGCAGGGCAGGCAATGCCTGTACAGATAGCCCCCGCTCAATCAAGCTTGCTCGCAAACGCTTGGCCTCTTCAATCTGCCGGGTTTGTTCCTGTTGCCGACTTTCCACCTGGGATGACAACTCGCCCACTTGTTTAAGCAGGCCATTACGCGCTATCTCAATTTCCCTTAGGCGTAAGCGGGCGTCCATTCCGGCTTGGCGCATTTGGTCCAAGGCCTGCTGCTGATTCGCCAACTCAATTCCTAACCGTTGCGCCTCACCTTGTAACTCCGGCAACATCTTTTCGGCGGCGTCAAACTCATCGCGCCGAGCCGCCAGCTGTTGCACCGCATCCATACCCGCCAATTGCAATTGCAGCGCCGACACCTTACGCCCAAGCTCAACCGAAGCACCCTCCCAGTCCAGTACCTGCTGATTTAAATCTCGCAGTTGCCGGCTAACCTCAGTCAAACGGGACTGACGTGCACCTTCACCAAAGTGATGCTCGCGAGGGTCAACACCAATATGCCGGCCTCCACGCCGCTCCTTGTGATAGCCCTCTCGGGTAATCCAATCACCAGAAATCGCCGTCGCCGCCTCCACCGACTTCACGCGTTGTACCTGATTCAACTGTCGTGTCAGCCAGCCCGGCGCATCTGCCTTGATATCCAGTACCTCAAGGATGGAACCGGGGATCGCCTTAGGCGCAGCCTCCCGCTCCGGCACAATGAAATGTCGGTACTGCAAACGCTGCCCAATCTGGTAAGCAGTTTGGCGATCGGCATCACGGTTGAGCAAAATAATATGGCGATAGGGGGCCAGCAATGCCTCGACCGCTGCCTGCCAGCTATTGTCCCGCACCTCGACGATCTCACTCAGCAACTGATGACCGATACTTGCCTCATCCAACGCGGCCCGCATCTGACGTACAAAGGGCTCACTATGCTGGCGTCCGCCTTGCAAGGCGGACAGCAATTCTGAGAGTTGCTCCCGCTCCCTTTTAGCCTCTCTGATTTGCAGTTGTAGCTCCGCCTGCTCGCCACGCAGGCGGCCCAACGTATCGCCCAATTCAGCCGCATCTGCGCCCGACTCAGCCTCGGCGAGCGCTTTCATCCGATCACGCTGCTCCAACAACTTCTCTGCTGCTTTAGCTTCGGTCTTTGCTTGCTGAAAAGGCTCCCACAGCTGCTTGTAATTAGCATCAGCCGCCTGCTCTGCCACAATCACAGCCTCTGCGGTTTCGGCCTGCCCCCGGAGTTCAACATCTGCTTGATCCAACTCCTCTTGACGTGCCTTCAATACCTGGCGCGCACTCTTGAACTGACTGACGGAATGCATTACCGAATCATAAGACTCAAGGTAACGCAGGGAAGGCAGCACACTATGTTCCAACCGCTGTACTTCCTGCTCCAACACCTGCCAATCCAAATAACGCTGGGCACGGCTACGCATATTGTTAACGCGTACCTCCAAGCCATCAAGCTGGCGCGTCAGCTCCTGCAGTTCATTTTCTGCTTCACGCTGTTCATTCTTGGCCTGCTGGTAGTTATCCAACACCGCCTTATCGCCAAAGACCTGGAACACCAGATCAAGCAGCGACTTCGGGCCGTACTCACACAGCTTGTCGGTATCGCCTTGTTCCAGCGCCAGCACTTCGGCAATCGCACGCGTCAAACCAGCCTGTTCGAGATGCAGCTTGTAGTCGCGTACACCAAGCCAAGTCAGACTCTTCTCGGACATCGGGTTCAACTCAATCACACCAGCAGCAATTGCGTAATGACGTACCCAATCCCCCCCCTGCTTGGAGACCCTACAGAACAAGGTTACGGCATCATCTGCAATAGCCCAGAAGGGGCGCTGACGGAAAAAGTCACCTGACTTCATGGCCGGGTTATCCACCACGGCCCGCAGCCACGCTACAGGCTCAGAAGCATTACGCACGTAGCGCTTATAATCGCGCCGCCCGGAACAAGGCAGTGCCAGCAGCGTTCGCAAGGCATCCAACAATGTCGTTTTGCCCGATCCATTCGGGCCCACAATTGTGACAATCTGGGCGTCGAGCGGGACTTCGATGCTCTGCCAGAAGTCCCAGTTGCGCATTTCGAGTTTTCGGAATTGGAACATCGTGACGCAGTCTTTCTAGGCCTGCCCTGAGGCGGCAAATTATTCTTTGGAGGCGAGTTCGCCAGCACGACGCTTCAGCACTTCAGCCAGCGCGCCCTCAATGATGCGTGGTGCCAGGATGCTGTAATCGAGCATCAAATCCAATAGTGGCCCCTCATGGATCAGCTTATTGCGCCGTTCGATAAACCCAAGCCGGGCCAATTGGCCAAGGTTGGCATTCATACGCGTCTTGCCACCTAGTTTCTCGCGGAAATCAGCAAACAGCGCATCTTCCGGCACCCCCACCGACACATCCTCACCCTGGGCCAAAGGCTTAGCGGCACCAAACATATCAGCCTGTCCTTCGCGTTCAATTTCAGCCCGACTAACCTGGCGCTCGCGCTTGGGAAGGATAATGAGCGACCAAAGCACAATCAGCAGGGCAATCGCATCGCGTGGCAAGTTCATATTGTTGCTAAGCCAAGCCTCACCCTCGCCAAACACAAAGGCCTCCATATCTTGCTGTAACCCCACAGCAATATGCTCGGCATAGGGGTTTTCAAGCAGCGTGAGGCCCACTTCATTTAATCGCTGCTCCAAAGAACGACGAAAGTCCTCATCCACCAAGGCGCGGCGCGCCAGCGGATCGGTACGGACGATAAAGCGATGGGCGATCAGTCGGGCACTAAGAATAGAAAGGGCGTCATTCATAGGGGGTAAGTGAAACAGATTGTCACTGCGATAGTCGCAGCCACGGCTTCACCTTTCATGCTTCACTTTTGGCAAGGGGAATCAGCTCACCACGGCTAATGGCGGCTACTTCAGGATGGTCCAGTTCAACGACCTCTGCATCATGGTTAAGGCGTAAAGGCAGTTTCACCATATCGCCTACGATGCTTTGCTCCAAGGCTGCCTCAGCATCACCCAGCAAGGAAAGCAAGGAAAGACGGTAGGCAGTTTCTGGATAAGTATCCACCACCACCGCTTGGAACAAGTCTGTCGGCATCGAAAAACCTGCCAACAGTGCATACAGCGATTCAGCCTCAAAGAGGCGCTCCGCTTCCGGCGCACTTAGCGCAGGTGCAGCAACCTTATCCGGCAACACATTGGCTTGCGCGGCAACACGTTCACGCTCAATCAATTCGAACTCGGCGACATCCACCATCTCCGCGGCAGTCACCAAGGCAAGCTGGGGCGAAAAGCACAACATATTCCGCGCCATATCAGCCAATTCAGACTGGCTGGCAGTACGCAGCCATTCCGCAATATCGCTGGACGTAAGGCCTGAAGCCCCCAAGTGCACACGTTGCGCTTGCAATTGATTAAGCCGGCGCTGAAAACTGCCCGTCAGACGCAGAATGCGCGATTGCGCCATACCAATCGCCTGAACCTGATCCAGCACCCGGCGTTCAAGGTTTTCATCCTCAAACATGGCGCGGATTACTTCCGTACCTTTTTGCACCCAACGCCACACCGACTCAAGCCGCTTCTGCGCCTTTTGAATCTGAAACTCGGACTGCGATTCGAGGGCATCTTCGAAGTGCTTGTACAGCTCATTCAACCTTGCGAGCAAATGCTGCAGGGTTTCATTGGTAACGCGCCCCATTTGCTGCTGCCCAACCGCCTGCGAAGTCAGATAACCGAGCTCAGCATCCTGGTCTGAAAAAGCCAATAAGGTGGATACCGCCGCCAATGCCACGCGCCCGGTTTCTGCAATTTGGTACAGGCCCTCGTCACCGTCCCATAACAGCAACCCATTTTCACGCAGACGGCCCAACACGGTACGTAACTTAATTGAGTTCACATAAGCAAAGTGCGCTTCCAATTGGGAGGGCGACCAGCGAGGCTCCTGACCGCGCGCGCCAATCTCACGCAGCACCATCAACCGCATCAATACCTGCTCTTCATTGCCATGAAACAACGTAATGAAGGCATTGATCAACGGCCGTGACTGCAGCAAATCGGCTAGCGGCGGGACATCAATTGGATTGAGTCCTGTCGCCAGGAAGTCGGCAAGTTTTTCGTCAGACACGGTGCAATGCAGAATCAGGATTTAGTCGGGTCGTACGGCTCATAAGCCGGCTGATCCTGCGGCGCGACCACGACTTCACGCTTGGGACGAATCGCTTCCAGATATTCCATCAGCGACCAGCAAAGTTGCTGGGTACCTTCGCCGGTCAGACCAGAAATCGTGAACACGCGCTGTGCATTGGGATCAAACGGTGCGAAAGGATCTGGAGCTGCACTGGTCCACCCATACGCCGCAAGGAAATCCTTTACGCGTTGCTCGCGCTCATCTTCGGCCACCATATCAACCTTGTTGAGCACCAACCAACGTGGTTTCAAGTACAAGGCCTCGTCATACTTGCGCAGTTCTTCGACAATAGCCTTTGCCTCGCGTACAGGGTCGGTCTCATCGTTGAATGGAGCCAAATCCACAAGGTGCAACAGTACACCGGTACGCGCCAAGTGCTTTAGGAATCGATGCCCCAGGCCTGCGCCCTCCGCAGCACCTTCAATCAAACCAGGGATGTCGGCAATGACAAAGCTGCGATTATGATCAATACGCACTACACCCAGATTTGGGTGCAAAGTAGTAAATGGGTAGTCTGCAACCTTGGGCTTAGCGGCTGATACGGCACGAATAAAGGTCGACTTGCCAGCATTTGGCATACCCAAGAGGCCCACATCGGCCAACACCTTCAGCTCCAGACGCAACTCACGCTGCTCGCCCTCTTCACCATGGGTGAACTTGCGCGGCGCACGGTTGGTGGACGTCTTGAAGTGCAGGTTACCCAATCCGCCTTTGCCACCCTTGGCAATCAATACCTGCTCGCCATCGTTAGCCAAGTCGGCTAACAGCTCGCCCGTTTCGTTGTCACAAATCACCGTACCGACCGGCATGCGCAGGAAAATATCCTCCGCGCCCTTACCATAGCAATCAGCGCCACGGCCGTTTTCACCGTGCAGAGCGCGGTATTGCTTCACAAAGCGGTAGTCGACCAGGGTATTGATATCCTTATCCGCCACCGCCCAAATACTACCGCCTCGGCCACCATCTCCACCATCCGGGCCACCACGCGGTACGAACTTCTCACGCCGCATGCTGGCCGAGCCGTTGCCACCTTTGCCGGCGATCACTTCGATGCGGGCTTCGTCGATAAATTTCATGGTCGGGTCGTTCCGGGTAAGTGAATCAAGTACCGCATTGCGGCTAAATAAAAAGCTGAAAACGCTAAAAGCGCCTTGCTACTGTAATAAATCAGTCATTGGACCGGCGCAATGCGGGCAAATCACACATAGCCTGACGCTACCCAACGACCTCTTAGTGCCTGTTCCAAATCTTGCTTATACGACTGTAATCAGGGCGCATGTTCTGCTCGAATTCATCATGTACCCATGTACATTCCGACCTCTGCGTTGTGCTTCAAGTTGAAGCCGCCCATGACAGATCGCAAACAAGTTCTTAAATGAAAAAGCCCTATCTGGCGATAGGGCTTCGATTTTAAGCGAAACGCCCTGTTACCGGCGCTTCGCTTACCGGAAGAGACTTAAGCCTCAACTCCGGTGTAGGGCAGGACCATAACAGTCTTGCGCTTCAGCGCGCCCTTGACCACAAATTTCACGTAGCCATCAACCTTGGCGTACAGCGTGTGATCTTTGCCCATGCCGACATTGTCGCCAGCGTGGAAACGGGTACCGCGTTGACGGATGATGATCGAACCAGCATTGATCAGCTCACCACCGTAAACCTTGGTGCCCAGTCGTTTGGCTTCTGAGTCGCGACCGTTACGCGAACTACCGCCGGCTTTTTTATGTGCCATGTTTCAGACTCCTTAGCTTACTTGACGATAGCGTCAATGCGAATTTCAGTGAAATTCTGACGATGACCTTGACGCTTCTGATAGTGCTTACGGCGACGCATCTTGAAGATACGAACCTTCTCGCCGCGACCATGAGCAACAATCGTTGCCTTGACCGTTGCGCCAGCAACCAGAGGTGTGCCAACCGAAACCGCTTCACCGTCCACCACCATCAGCACTTCTTCAAGTACGATTTGGGCGTCGATGTCGGCGGCAATCTGTTCTACTTTAAGTTTTTCGCCGATAGCAACTTTATACTGCTTGCCACCGGTTTTTATGACCGCGTACATGACTGGGCTCCTAATGAGTAACACCCCGCGCAGAGCGCAGGGAGCCGCGGACTATACGGAAGTCGCTGAATTTGGTCAAGTTTTCGCCTGTTCACTCACTCAACGGCACCATCAAACTGCCACTAAAGCAAAGCGCCGACAGCCAACCATATAAAGACTTATCCAGCCGAGAGTCCAGGTCTCGTAGGCTCGGCTATAATCGCCGGGTTTTATTCTCCCAAGCTCATACCTGTCGCCGTGACCATCGAATTCGTCAAAACCGTTATCGCCGCCGATATGCAAGCCGTGGATGCTCTGATCCGCGATCGCCTTCACTCAGAGGTGCTACTGGTACGTCAAGTCGCGGAGTACATCATTTCCTCCGGCGGCAAACGCCTAAGACCAGCCCTCACGCTTCTTTCCGCTCAAGCCTTGGGCTACAAGGGCCAGCACCATATTGAACTTGCCGCCGTTGTGGAATTCATCCATACCGCGACCTTGCTACACGACGATGTGGTGGATGAATCAAGCTTGCGACGGGGCCGCGATACAGCCAATGCGCTTTTTGGCAATGCAGCCTCAGTCTTGGTTGGTGACTTCTTGTACTCACGCGCTTTCCAAATGATGGTAGGTGTGAATGATATGCGCGTGATGCAGATATTGGCAGATGCAACCAACGTCATTGCAGAAGGTGAAGTACTGCAACTGATGAATATCGGTGACGCAGAACTAAACGAAGCGGACTACCTGAAGGTAATTCGATATAAAACGGCCAAGCTCTTCGAAGCAGCTGCCCGCCTTGGCGCGTTGCTAACCAAGCAGGACGCAAAAGTCGAGACCGCTTTGGCAAGCTATGGGATGCATTTGGGCACTGCATTTCAAATAGTCGATGATGTGCTCGACTACTCTGGCGAAGCTGGCGAAATTGGTAAAAACTTGGGCGATGACTTGGCTGAGGGGAAATGCACTCTCCCCTTAATTCATGCCATGCGCTTAGGGAGTGAAGCTCAAGCCGCTGTTGTACGCAATGCCATTGTCCACGCCCAACGCGAGAACTTTGCCGATGTCCTTGCTGCCGTAAGATCTAGCGGCGCACTTAGCGCTGCCATGGAAGTCGCCCATATCGAGGCGCAACTTGCGCTTAGCGCAATTGCCATCCTACCCGACAATCAAGCCTCAAAGGCATTGCGCGCACTCGCCCAGTTCGCAGTGGAAAGACATAGTTAAGCGTCTTTCCGGGCTTTACAGTGATTTATCGAGTCGCCATAATGCACGGCTCGTTTCGGCGTGTGGCGCAGCCTGGTAGCGCACTTGCTTCGGGAGCAAGGGGTCGGAGGTTCGAATCCTCTCACGCCGACCAATAATATCAAAGGCTTACATATTTTTCGCTGTAGGCCTTTTTTGTTTTTCTGGCCCCTGCTGCTCTAATGCCCCGACAAATGCCCCGACAAGAATTTTTGCTGGCGCATTTGCATTCCCTTTTATCGATCATTTGCCAGCTTGGTTTCTTTAGCTGGAGATGCCCCATGACTACCGCCATTGCTCGCTCTATTTTCGGTCAAGCTGAATGTTGGTTGCACTTAGAACCTGTCTAAAGTCTCGCGAGCTAGGGCGAGATAAGGCGAAAACAGATGAGGAAGCGGAGTTTACAAGTGGTAAATGAGCATTCCGAGGGTGTTTTCAACGCCATATTGCCGACGCACAGCAGACTTTAGACAGGTTCTTAGCACCTTGCGGCACTTCAGCGCGGCTTAACACTCGGGTTAATGCAGGAATCCATGCCGCAATGTCTCAGCAGCAAAGTAGTTGCCAAAAATTATGGGCCATCAGGTCACCATAATCGAAACACCGGGGACGCGCTTTAGCATCCGGCCATGTTCTCAGCAGTTCCCTGCTGAGCGCCTCAATTCTCAAAGGGTAAACATGGCAACTATCTTACGTATTCTTCTGCGCCGTCCGGCTGTTGAACAAGCCACCGGCAAATCACGCAGTGCTATCTACCGTGACATAGACAACGGCACCTTTCCTGCGCCTGTCAGTCTTGGTGGGAATATGGTGGGCTGGCCTGAAGATGAAATTGCAGCATTGAACGCAGCTCGAATCGCTGGCAGATCAGATGCTGAAATTCGAGTGCTGGTAACTTGTCTTATGAATGCGCGAAATGACGTTGTACCGGCGCTGCGAAATGAGACTGAGGAGATTACCCGGACTAGCACTCATACTGCTCCCTGGCATAAAGGTGGTATCACCAAACGCCCGATTAGCAGAAGGGAAGCTTGTACCGGCGTAGGTACTCACCTCATCCAAAACACAGTCGGAGTGTCCCGTAAGTAGAGCAGCGATCCATCTGGGTAATGACGAAAATGGTTACCCCTTATCGCTGGCATCTGGCGAGACACTTATGTCTTGTTGACCGCAGACCAGATTTGAATGCTGACTTTTGCCTACTGCGAGCGAAGTAAGGGGGCCATTTGGCGTTACATTGGGGTAGCGTTTTGCGACGTTCGTCCGTTGCATTTCGCTACACTCGTAGCGCTAACCGTAGCGTTTTGATACGCGCCTTAAGATCATTCCGACCTTTAGCGGGTAGCTCAGCGCGATTTGGGTGAGACAGGAATCTCGCTCCCACTACGCTGTGCCATATCAAACTCAGTAGGTAACCGCCTGCCAGCTGCTTTGCGGTGGGGGTTAATTCAATCCCGATGCGTTAGGCGTAGACCCCCCGATTACCGCTGGTAGACAAAGTTCGCATCTCGCGCTCACGCGTATTGCTGCGAACTTCGATGCGAACCTAGCCTGCGAACTTTGCCCAATATCCAACCTACGTCTGCTGCGATGGCCGTAATCAACCAGTCTAGCTATCAAATGCAACTTCCGTGTCGACGCTTAACGCCTGCCCGGGCCTGACAACGGACGTTTACCTGCCGATCGAGAAGGCAAGACAAGTCCTTAGACGTAGAGCGTTTCGCTGGCGTCGATTATGTTGAAGTGCACATTGGAACCAATTCCAGGGATAGGCCGAAGGCTAAGCGCTCGACGATTTTGTCATTCACAGATCAAGTGCGCAGTGCGCAAATTCGCGCGCGTGTGGGGTGCGCACTCTACTGCGCACCTAGTTAAAAGCGGCCCATTCCAAAGGGGATGCAAAGGTCTGTTTATGCTTGAAGGATGCGTCCGTATGGTTGCCCGCATCGCTTTGAATGCCATCAGGGCTATTTGCCCACCCCTCAGCCTAACCTCAAGCGACAAACGGTTGCTGAGTGTGAATCTTTACCATGGCATACCTTGCCTCGGCGCAATGCTGGGCTGAATCTGGGTTTGCGCTTAGTGCACAATTGTTCATTGAACATCAGCCGGCAAATTCAACCGTTTTCTCAACAAATTCAGTTGTTTAAGATTATTCTAATTGCATAATTCCTCATGTATATTCGCCGGTCGCCAAAATGCCGTGCGTCTTATGCAACCTTCACGCTTGGCTAACCCTTAGTCAGTCCACACTAAAGCCAACGCGGAGAAGCCTTTGCAGGTTCTTTTTCTACATCAGAATTTCCCCGGTCAGTTTCGGCACCTCGCCAAAGCCTTGTCGCAAGACCCCCAACACACCCTCGTCGCCATCGGCCAGCAACAAGCGCCGGGGTTGCCCGGTGTTCGGCTAATTCGCTATCAGCCCAAGCGCGCACCGGCTAAAACCACACACCGCTATGTGCTACCGCTGGAAGCCGGCATTCTGGCTGGCCAGGCCGTGGCCGAGCACCTCATCAAACTCCAGCAACAGGGTTTTACCCCCGATGTGGTGATTGCTCATCCGGGCTGGGGTGAGTCGCTGTTCGTGAAGGACATCTTCCCCCATGCCCGCTTAATCCACTTCTGCGAATGGTTTTACCATGCAGAGGGAGCTGACATTGGCTTCGACCCAGCCTACCTAGTAACCCTGGACGACCGTGCCCGCATTCGCAGCAAGAATGCCCTGCACCTGTTGGCGCTCGATGCCTGTGATATCGGCATTGCCCCCACCCAGTGGCAGAAGTCTCGCTTCCCCGACGAATACCAAGCCAAGATTCAAGTCATTCACGAAGGCATAGACACCGACCAAGCCAAGCCCGATGCCGACGCCAGCTTCACCCTGCCTGATGGCCGGGTTCTGACAACGCAAGACAAGGTCATCACCTATGTTGCCCGCAACCTGGAACCCTATCGCGGCTTCCCGCAGTTCATCCGCGCCCTGGCGCAATTGCAGCAACAGCGCAGCGACTTCCATACGTTGATTGTGGGCGGCGATGATGTCAGCTACGGCAGCAAACCCAAAGATGCACCGAACTGGCGCGAGAAGATGCTGGCTGAAGTACAGCTGGACCCAAGCCGTACCCACTTCCTGGGCAAGCTGCCGTACCAGCAATATTTAAAAGTGCTGCAAGTCAGTACAGCCCACGTCTACCTCACCTACCCCTTTGTACTGAGCTGGTCGTTGCTCGAAGCCATGTCGGCAGGCTGCTGCGTGGTTGCCTCGGACACCGCGCCGGTACGGGAAGTGATTCGGGATGGGGAGAATGGGTACCTCACCGATTTCTTCGACCAAACCGCGCTGGTCAATAAATTGGCAGCGGCGCTGGCTGATTCGAGTCATGTGCAGTCGGTACGTGTTAATGCACGGAATAAAGTAGTGGATGAATTTTCGATTCAAATTGGGAATACAAAATGGATTCAAGCAATAGAGAAGAAGTAAATGTGGTAACAGCCGTAATAGCTAATAGCTAATAGCTAATAGCACTTGTACGAAATTATTTGCGGAAGGGATTGGAAGTCATGACAAAATTATTTGATCTACTCTGGTACGCCTATTTGATTTACCTAACTGGCTATTTAACCTGGCTTTGGGGCAGACCACTGCTACGTTGGGCACTAAAAACACGAGACTCAAAACCAGTCGTAAACAATGACTCTGTCTTAATAAAACGCCTGCACTTTAGTCTGCTGCCCATTATTGGTATTTTGGCCTTATTCTCAGAAAACATTTACGGCTATTATCGCTTTCGTGCAGCTTGCGCCAAAGAAGGTGGATTACGTGTCTATCAGAAATTAGAGCCCAATGTGGGGTGGAGTGCCGGTCGCTGGTCAGACGTTAAGGCCGCATCAGGGATGAAGGAATTAGCGTTTGTTCGTTATACAGATGAAGATGATCATAACATCTACGATGTTCGTTATATTGGTGGTCACCGTGGTGACGAAACGTCTTACGAGAAAAAACCGGCCGATCTTTCTTTGCCCGTTATCTACTCGTGGAAATTCGTTAATGAAGACATTCCAAGCGAATTAAGATTAAGTCGATCTGGCTATGAAATTTATGATTTGCGTACTAATACACTTGCCATCCGGTTACACAGTATCGGCTATAGCGAGTTCGAGAGAGATCGAACTATTCTTAGTGCGCCATCTGGCGTGGGGTGTTCAGACTTCGATTCTGAAACTGATTACGATATTCAAAGTAATAAAAATTTAGCCTTAATATTTAAACACTAACCTTGCAGAGTAAAACATGAGTAAAAACACTGTCGCCAATTTTGCTGGTTTAGCAAGCACTAGCTTAGCTGCTTATGCAAAGCTTTCAAGAAACAACGTTATTGTCAGTGATTTAATGAAGGAAAAAGATGGCGCAAATTTCACTGCTGTACAAGCTGATGATTTTGATAAAAAACTGATGTTACGCAGTAGCTGCGAGAAGCAGCTGTAACTGATCATAAGCCGCGCGGGAGGCGTTGATCAGTAACTTGCGGCAAAGTGCGAATGGGTTCTTCTGCGTCTTGATGCTCAGGCATTCA